>JAZPYM010000100.1:0-18246 GCA_045544215.1 Congzhengia sp. | reverse complement strand
ACATCGGTATCACTGTCGTCCCAGGCAGCGTCAAATGTTATGGCGCAAACCTTTTCATCTCCTTTATCCACGCTATAAATGGGCAGCAGCTTGTCGCCGCCGTCGGAAAATACCTCCTTGCTTTCAAAACTACCGATTGCCATGATGCAAATGGCACAAAATAGCAGGGCAATGTATGAAAGTGCCCGTTTTTTGTTCATTACAAAAACCTTCATGTTTATCTCTCCTTTTGGTAAAACAGATATTTATTTGATTCATTTTATGCGAGAAAATGAGAGAATAGAACAAAAAAGGAGCTGTAGCAAAAAACATTTTGCTACAGCTCCTTATAATAAAATATTATTTAAAATTCAACTTTTCTGCCTGCTTTTTTGTCAAGCTTTGCTTTTACGGCAATGGGCAGACCAAACAGGTTGATAAAGCCCTGGGAATCCATCTGGTTGTAATCGTCGTCCTCGCCAAAGGATGCGGTCAGCTCATCGTAAAGGGTGTAGGGACTGGTTACACCTGCGTTGATGATGTTGCCTTTATAAAGCTTTAATTTTACATCGCCGGTAACGGTTTTTTGTGTTTCGTCCACAAAGGCACAAATAGCCTTGCAAAGCGGTGTGAACCACTGGCCGTTATAAACAATGTCTGCCATTTTCTGGCTTACCATGGCTTTAAAATGGCTGGTTTCCTTGTCTAAGCAAATGGTTTCCAGCACTTCGTGTGCATGGTACAAAATGGTGCCGCCCGGGGTTTCGTAAACGCCGCGGCTCTTCATGCCTACCAAGCGATTTTCCACTACATCAAAAATACCAATACCATTTTTACCGCCCAGCTCATTCAGCGCCTTGATCATAGAAACGCCGTCTAACGCTTCTCCGTTTAATTTTACGGGAATACCCTTTTCAAAGGAAATGGTAATGTAGGTTGGCTCATCCGGTGCTTTTTCCGGAGATACGCCAAGTTCTAAAATTTTATCAAACATGGGCTCGTTTGCAGGGTCTTCTAAATCCAAGCCTTCATGTGATAAGTGCCACAAGTTTTTATCCTTGGAATAGTTGGTTTCACGGGTGATTTTTAAGGGAATATTGTGTGCCTCGGCGTAGTCAATTTCGTCATCGCGGGACTTAATATCCCAGATACGCCAGGGAGCAATAATGTCTAAATCCGGGTCAAATGCCTTAATGCCCAGCTCAAAACGCACTTGGTCGTTGCCCTTGCCGGTGCAACCGTGACAGATGGCATCAGCATTCTCCTTGTGTGCAATTTCCACCAAACGCTTTGCGATAATGGGGCGGGCAAAGGAGGTACCCAAAAGATAGCCCTCGTATTTTGCGCCTGCCTTTAAGGTAGGCCAGATAAAGTCTTCAACAAACTCCTTGTTTAAGTCTTCTATGTAAAGCTTGCTTGCGCCTGTTTTCAGCGCTTTTTCCTCTAAACCGTCCAGCTCGGTGCCCTGACCAACATCTGCTGCTACCGCAACAACCTCGCAGCCATAGTTTTCTTTCAGCCACGGGATAATGATGGAGGTGTCCAATCCGCCGGAGTATGCCAAAATAACCTTTTTGTATTGTTTCATGTTTGTTTCTCTTCCTTTCAGGTTTGAATTTCTTTCTACATATTATTATATCGTGATTCTTTCATTTGTCAAGGGCTTTTCCAAGGAAATTTGTATTTTTATGCATAATATCTTGAATAATATACAATATTTTTCTTTATTTGTGCATCTTTATGCAAAAAAACAAGGCAAAGCGCGCTTGCTTTGCCTTGTTTTTATCTTTTAAATTAAATCTTTCAATAAGTCATCCATGGAATAAAAGCCCGCCGGCTTGGTGCTGATAAAAAGCGCTGCGCGAACTGCGCCCTGAGCAAAAACATTTCGGGACTGTGCACTGTGCGAGAGGGTAATCACCTCATCAGGACCGGCAAACAAGACATCATGTTCGCCTACAATGGTGCCGCCGCGTACGGCGTGGAGTCCAATTTCATTTTTTGCTCTTGCCTGTCTGACGCTGTGACGCTCATAAATATATTCAGCATCTTCGGATAAAACCTCTTTTATGCCATCGGCAATGGCAAGTGCCGTGCCGCTGGGAGCGTCTAATTTTTTGTTGTGGTGCTTTTCAATAATTTCAATGTCAAAGCTGCTTTCCAGTGCCTTTGCCGCCTGCTTAGCAAGGCGAATCAAAAGGTTAATGCCCAAGGACATATTGGCCGAGAAAAACACGGGAATTTCAGAGGATGCTGCCAAAAGCTCTTCTTTTTGTGTCTCTGACAACCCGGTGGTTGCCATTACAACAGGCAGCTTGTTTTTCTTTGCAAAGGTCAAAAGACTGGTTAAGTTCGACGGATGGGAAAAATCGATAATTACATCTGCGTCCACGGAAAGGGAAGCGTAGTCACTGTAGACGGGATAGGCACAATCGCCGTTTGCCACATCAAAGCCACATACAATATTAGCGTTTTCCGTTTCCGCCACAATGCTTGTAATGACCTTACCCATGCGGCCCATACAACCGCTTAAAATAATGTTTGTCATAAGGCGCCTCCTAAAGTAAGCCGCGCTCTGTCATGGCTGCCTTTAATCTTGCCAGGTTTTCCGGTGCCATTTCGCAAAGGGGCAGACGCAATTTGCCGGCGCCAAAGCCCATCAGGTTCATAGCGGTCTTTGCGGGGATGGGGTTTACCTCACAGAACAATGCATGAATCAGGTCCAGATAGTCCATCTGCAGTTTACGGCTTGCTGCAATGTCCCCGTCAAAGAATTTCTGGCACAAATCGTGGGTTTCTTTGGGTGCAATGTTGGAAAGCACGGAAATCACACCTTTGCCGCCTAATGCTAAAAGGGGCAGAATCATATCATCGTTGCCGGAGTAAACATCTAACTCGGGGCAGGTGTGCAAAAGCTCTGTCACATATTCAATCGACCCGCTTGCCTCTTTTACGCCAACAATGCGGTCATCTGTTGCCAAATCCTTAATGGTTTCAATTTTGAACTGCATGCCCGTTCTGCCAGGAATGTTGTATAAAATGATGGGCAGATTTGTCTTTTCCATCACTTTGTCAAAATGCATCATGAGGCCCTTTTGTGTGCATTTGTTGTAGTAGGGTGTTGCAATTAAAAGTCCGTCTACGCCCAAATCCTGTGATGCGCGGCTCAATTCCACGCAATGCGCGGTGTCGTTGCTGCCGGTACCTGCAATAACAGGCACTCTGCCGGCAACTTTTTTCACGGAGTATTCAATCACGCCCAGATGCTCTTTGTCCGGCATGGTGGCAGCCTCTCCCGTGGTGCCGCAAATAATCAATGCATCCACGCTGTTTTCTATCTGAAACTCAATAATTTCTCCCAATGCCTCGTAGTTGACGCCGTCCTCCGTAAAGGGGGTAATCAGCGCGGTACCGGCACCGGTAAACAGTGTTTTTTTGCTCATAACAATCTCCTCCAACCAAATTAAAGCTCGCCGTTTGCTTCCATTTCAATAAACTTCTGAGCAATCTGAATTGCGTTGGTGGCAGCGCCTTTACGGATGTTGTCGGCAACAACCCAAAGGTTTACGCCGTTTTCAACGCTTTCGTCCCGTCTGATTCTGCCAACAAATGTTTCGTTCTTTCCAGCAGCATTGCAAGCCATGGGATAAATGCAGTTTTCAATATCATCCTCAACAACAAGGCCCGGTGCAGCCTCTAAGCATGCACGAAGCTCTGCCAAATCAAAGGGTTTTTCAAGCTCCACATTGATGGACTCACTGTGACAGTCAAACACCGGTACGCGTACGGTGGTTGCAGTAATTTTCATGTTGTCGTCGCCTAAGATTTTTCTGGTTTCATTCACCATTTTCATTTCTTCCTTGGTATAGCCGTTGGGCAGGAATACATCAATCTGCGGTAGGCAGTTTGAGAAAATGGGATGGTTAAACTTCTGTGGTGGCTCTCCCTTGATACCGTTTTTCAAATCGTTGTAGCCGCCAAGACCTGCGCCGGAAACTGCCTGATAGGTGGAGTAAACAATTCTCTTAATACCATATTTTAACTGCAGCGGACGCAATGCCACCATTGCCTGAATGGTAGAGCAGTTGGGGTTTGCGATAATGCCCTTGTGCTTTTTAATGTCCTCCGGGTTTACCTCAGGTACTACCAGGGGAACTTCCGGGTCCATACGCCAAGCGCTGGAGTTATCAATTACCAAACAGCCCTTGGAAGCAGCAATGGGCGCAAATTTTTCGCTGGTTGCGCCACCTGCGGAAAACAGAGCAATGTCAATGCCGTCAAAGGAATTTTCAGTGAGTTCCTGTACTTCATATTCTTTGCCCAAAAGGGTTAATTTCGTTCCTGCACTACGCTTGGAAGCGTAAAGGGTATAGCTTTCTGCCGGGAGCTTAACCTCCTCCAGCACTTTCAAAAATGTTCTTCCTACCATGCCGGTTGCGCCAACAACGGCAATGTTATACTTTTTCATGTATAAAACCTCCTTGTATAAAAATCTTTTTTATTTTAAAAAAGCCAAACTTCATGATAGAAGTCTGGCGTTATCGACATTAAATCTGTGTTAATGCAGATAGCACTCCACCGCAATGCGCGATGACAGTTGCATGGCTATTTACCATACACCCAAAAACGACCCTGCGAACAAGCCGCCTTTTCGGCACATTTTCCTTTTGCCGCGATTTCACAGAAATGTTCGCAAATCTCCCTCGGGCTACTGATAAAATATGCACCTCTATCAACATATTCATAGTACCATTAAATTCAGTTGTTGTCAACCGCATTTTAAATAAATTATGAAATTTTTTTAAAAACACCTTGATAAAAAAGAAAAATACATGTATAATAGTAGGGAAACATAAAATGATATTGGCAAATTTGAAAGGAGAATAAAACCATGACAGGAGCAGAAACAGGAAATCCCATTTCAATGATTCTTCCTTTTGTGTTGATGATTGCGCTTTTTTACTTCATGATTATCAGACCACAGAAGAAAAAAGAAAAAGAAACAAGAGCAATGCTGGACGCGCTCAAGCCGGGCGACAGCGTAACCACCATCGGTGGTATTGTGGGCAAAATTTTGAGAATTAAGGATGATAAGGTTTGCATTGAAATCGGCGACAGAACACACAAGCATCCCATGACAATTAAGCGTGATGCCATTGCGTCTGTTGTGCCCTGCACAAAGAGCCCGAAAAAGTCCAAGGTTGAAGAGCTCCCCGAAGAAGCGGAAGTGGAAGCAGAAGCAGTGGTTGAAGAACCTGCAACCCAGGAATAAGGATTCTTTTGAACTTTGTCGTATAAATTGCCACCCTACTGAATATGTTTTTAACAAGAATTCAGCAGGAGGGTTTGTTTATGGTTCACGAAAACATTAAAACGGTTTCGTCACCCAGTGCTGTTTATGCATGGGGCGGCGGATTTGTTCGTGGCGTTTTGTTTGCGGTGGCGTTTACTTTGGTCGCGTTTTTACTGTTTGCCTGTATTCTGGCTTACACAACGGTGTCAGAAAGTCTGATTCCGCTGCTTGCCACAATTACAGAGGCGGCAGGAGCGCTTTTTGCAGGATTTGGTGCCGCAAAGCAAAGAGGGAATCACGGCTTTTTGTCAGGAATTCTGGCAGGGCTGGGCTACATGGCACTGATCTGGCTGATTGCCTCCTTGGCGGGAGACGGGTTTTCTTTCGGCAGGCACAGCCTGCTGATGCTTTTGTTCTCTGCCTTAGGCGGTGCAGTAGGCGGCGTTTTGGGTGTTAACCTGAAAAGCGGCAGAACAAACAAGCGCAAACGATAGTGTTTTGCATTTGCACAAAGGATACGATGAAAAAATTGTATTGGGCGGAGCTGTGCTTTTGCGGCTTCGCCTTTGTTTTTTATACAAGAAAGGAAAGACGATATGTTCAAGGTGGCAATTGATGGCCCCGGCGGTGCCGGAAAAAGTACCATTTCAAAGGCAGCGGCAAAGGCGCTGGGCTTTGTTTATATTGATACCGGAGCTATGTATCGCACGGCGGCGCTTTTCTGTCTTCAGCAGGGAATTGCCATCCGGGAAAATCCGGAAGCGGCAGCCAAAGCCGTGGACACCATTTCCATTGACATTGCATATCAGGAGGATGGTCAGCACATTTTTTTAAACGGCGAGGATGTGACAGACAAAATCCGTACCCCTGCGGTTTCTATGGGGGCGTCGGATATTTCGGCAATTCCCGCGGTAAGAGCACGGCTGGTTGCGTTTCAGCGCAAGCTGGCAGCAGAAAAAAATGTGATTATGGACGGGCGTGACATTGGCACAAAGGTGCTGCCTGACGCGCAGGTTAAGATTTTTTTGACAGCAGACGCTGCCGTTCGTGCAAAAAGACGCTATCAGGAACTTTTGGAAAAAGGTGCGACGGTTTCCTATGAGGAAGTGCTTTCCGATATTAAGAAACGGGATAAAAACGATGAAACCAGAGCAGTTTCGCCCCTGGTGCCTGCAGAGGATAGTATTTTGCTGGATACCGGCGATATGGATTTTGACCAGTCGCTTGCGGCGGTGCTTGCGCTGATTTCGGAAAAGTTTGAAAAATAAACGAGAGGAAGTTTTTTCATTGTTCTCTTTTATCAATTTTATGGTACATATATTTTGCAAAGCGGTGTTTTTTGTCCGTTGCATCGGGCGAGAAAATTTGCCAAAAGAGGGTGCTGTGATTTTAGCGGCAAACCACACAAGTCTTTGGGATGCCCCTGTTTTAATGCCTTGTATCCCGCGAAAAATGCGGGTTATGGCAAAACAGGAGCTGTTTGACCACAAACTGCTAAAGCCGATTTTAGTTTCGGGAGGTGCCTTTCCGGTCAATCGGGAGGGCAACGATATTGGCGCCATTAAAACTGCGCTGAAAACCTTGAAAGACGGGGATGTCTTTTTGATTTTTCCATCGGGCAAGCGCGTTGCTGCCGGAGAAGCGGCAGACGCCAAATCCGGTGTGGCACTGATTTCATCCCGTTCCGGCGCGCCGGTGATTCCGGTGGCAATCCGCGGCGGGTATCGGTTGTTTCATCCGGTGAAAATTTATTTCGGAAAGCCTATGTTTCTTTCCACACAAGATGGGAAAAAACCCGATGGCGACCAGCTAAAATCCTTTGCTGATGACATTATGCAAGCAATTGATTCCTTGGGAGCGTGAGAAAAATGGAGCTTTCTGTAGCAAAAACCGCAGGCTTTTGCTTTGGTGTTGCAAGAGCGTTAAAACTGGTTGAGGAATGTGCAAAGGAGCAGGGCAAGGTTTATCACACATTAGGACCCATTATTCATAACCAGCATGTAGTAGACAAGCTGGCAAGCCAGGGCATTGCACCGGTTTCCTCTGTTTCGGATGTTCAACCCGGCGAAAATCTGATTGTTCGTACCCACGGCGTTGGGAAAGCGGTTTATGAGGAAATGGAGAAGCGGGGCATTGGTGTGGTGGATGTGACATGCCCGTTCGTAAAAAAAATTCACAATATTGTGGAAAAACATTATAACCAGGGTTACACCATTGTGATTGTGGGGGACAAAAACCATCCGGAGGTTATGGGAATTAATGGATGGTGCGAAAATTCTGCTGTGATTTTAGCCACCGAAGAGGAGGCAAAATCGGCAACATTCGACACAAATCCTGTTTGTGTTGTGTCACAAACCACATTTGTGCAAGATATTTTCAAAAAAATTGTATTTTTTTTAAAAAAAACTTGCAATGACATAGTGATATTTGATACAATATGTAATGCAACTGAAGAACGGCAGGCGGAAGCGCGTGAATTGGCTCGCACCTCGGATGTGATGATTGTCTTGGGTGGGCGCAACAGTTCCAACACGCAAAAGCTTTACGCCATCTGCAAAGAGCAGTGCGAAAATACATTTCTGCTTGAGCAGATTAGCGAGCTCGATTCAGCTTGTGATTTTAACTGTAAAAAAGTTGGAATTACTGCAGGGGCATCTACTCCTGCAGTCATAATAAAGGAGGCAATAGGTAAAATGGAAAATTTTGAAAGCTTTGAAGCCCTGATGGAGGAGTCCTTAAAGACTTTGAACACAGGCGACGTTGTGAAAGGAACGGTTATTGAGGTTCGTCCCAACGAAGTCATTGTTGACCTGGGCGCAAAGCAAGACGGCTTTATTCCTGCCGGCGAGATTTCCGACGACCCCAATGTAACAACAGCAGATGTTGTAAAACCGGGTGACGAAATTGAGGTGTTTGTTGTTCGCGTAAATGACGCAGACGGCAATATCATGCTTTCCAAGAGAAAGCTTGATGCAGCGAAAACATGGGAAAATGTGAAAAAAGCAATGGAGGACGGCACTGTTTTAGAAGGCAAAGTTACCGAAACAGTGAACAAGGGCATGATTGTAGTTTATAAAGGCTACAAGGTGTTCGTTCCCGAATCACAGGCAAGCGAGCGTCGCATGTCTGACCTTTCTTCATTTGTAGGCAAGGTTGTTGCTTTTAAAATCATTGATATAAATGACAGGAGGAAGCGTTTGGTTGGTTCTGTGAGAGCAATTTTGGAGGCACAGAAGAAAGAACTGGAAGAGAAGTTCTGGGCTGACGCAGCAGTGGGCAAAACCTATACCGGTGTTGTAAAATCCATTACCAACTTTGGCGCCTTTGTTGATATTGGCGGCGTTGATGGTTTGGTACATATCTCTGAACTTAGCTGGAAGCGCATTAAGCATCCTTCTGAGGTTATTTCTGAGGGTGATTCTCTCACTGTTTATATCAAGGACATTAACGCAGAAACCAAGAAAATTTCTCTTGGCTTTAAAAAAGCAGAGGACAACCCCTGGGAAATTGTGAAGTCTAAGATTGCTCTTGGCGAAACCACAACTGCAAAAATCGTAAGAATTATGCCTTATGGTGCATTTGCAGAAATCATCCCCGGTGTTGACGGTTTGATTCATATTTCACAGATTGCAAATCGCAGAATTGAAAAGCCGCAGGATGAGCTGACACTTGGTCAGGAAGTTGAGGCAAAGGTTACAGAGATTGATTGGGAAAACAAAAAGGTTGCCCTTTCTATCCGCGCACTTTTGGCTCCTGAAGCACCTGCAGAAGAGGCTGCTCCGGCAGCAGAAGAAACAGCTCCCGAAGCTCCTGTAGCAGAAGAAGCACCTGTTGAAACAACAGAAGAATAAACAAAATAAAAAAGACCGCCGGTGGCGGTCTTTTTTTATTCCTTATTTTTTAACAAGTCACGGATTTCAGTAAGGAGTTCTTCCGTTGAAGGTCCTTGGGGTGTTTGCGCCTCTTCTACCGCTTCTTCTTTTCTTTCAAAGCGTTTTCTGGCTGTGTTGATTAGTTTTACAAACATAAAGATTGAAAAAGCAATGATTAAAAAGTCAATAATGTTCTGGATGAACATTCCGTAGTTGATTGCGGAAGCAACCGTTCCGTCTTCGGCGTATGAAAGTACATACTGAAGACTCTTCACATCAATGCCAGAGGTGAGTTTTCCGATGATGGGTGTAATCACATCTGTTACCAAAGAGGTTACGATTTTACCAAAAGCACCACCTATAATAACGCCGACAGCCATGTCGAGAACATTTCCCTTAAATGCAAATTCTTTAAATTCTTTCCACATGTTAAAAATCCCCCTTTTCATTTGTTTTGTTCCGTTAGTTTCATTATACATTTTTTAGAATAAAATGTCAAATTCTGCCGTGCAAAAGCGGGGAAATTTTTTTGTAAGTAAGAAGCGTTATAAGGGAAATTACAATTCCTTTTACAATATTAAAGGGCAGAATCGTATAGAATACGATGTTCATTTTTGCCGACAATGGTGCAGATGCCATATAAAGAGGAAGCATAATATAAAGATTTGCAAAGATTCCGGCAACTGCCATAGAGGCGGTTGCGAAAATCAGTGAAAGCACAGCGCCCATAAAGTTTTTGTTGCGCTGATAAACCAAGCCTGCAACCAGGCAAAATGTTCCGTTTATCACAAAATTGGCAAGCTCTCCCACATAGCCCGTTGATGTCATAAAGCAGTGGAGAAGGTTTTTGATCAGTTCACACAATACGCCGGCAAAGGGTCCATATGCAAAGGCTATGATTAAGGCAGGCAGGTCGGAAAATTCGATTTCCAAAAAGCCGCCTACTTTTAACCCCATCATTGACCCTAACATCTGCAGCAAAAATGCCATTGCAGAAAAAACACCAACAAAGACATAAAGTCTTGTTTTGCTTAAAGATTTACGCATAAAATCAGTCCTTTTTTAAAAAAATAAACGCGCCCCGATATGCAGGGCGCGCAGAATAAGCTTTACACTCTTCTTCCATCCGGACTTTGCATCAATATGCTTACCGTCGGCTTTGGATTTTCACCAAATCAGCAAGAAACACTTGCTCGCGGGCTTAAGGAAAAATTTCCTTTCACCGCCGGTCGGGAGTTTCACCCTGCCCTGAAGATATTTTTATTTTATCATATTTTTCTGTTGATTTCAATACGAATTTTCTTCCCCTTTTAAAAGCTCTGACTGGTGGGTTGTAATCAAAGCGTTTATTACCTCGTCCAAATCGCCGTTAAGCACTGCGTCTAAGCGGTGGAGCGTTAAGCCGATTCTATGGTCGGTCACTCTGCCCTGGGGGAAGTTGTAGGTGCGGATACGCTCGCTGCGGTCACCTGTTCCTACCTGGCTTTTGCGCTCCTGAGCAATTTGCTCGTGTTGCTGGCTTTGTACCAAATCATAAAGCCGTGAGCGCAAAATTTTCATTGCTTTATCCTTGTTTTTGTGCTGGGATTTTTCGTCCTGACAGGATACCACAAGCCCGGTGGGCAAATGGGTGATGCGCACGGCAGAATCGGTGGTATTAACGCACTGACCGCCGGGACCGCCTGCGCGGAACACATCAATTCGCAGGTCGTTGGCGTCGATGTTTACTTCTACTTCCTCTACCTCAGGCAGCACTGCAACAGTTACGGTTGAGGTGTGAATTCTGCCGCCGGATTCGGTGGAGGGGATACGCTGCACGCGGTGGACGCCACTCTCAAATTTCAGCTTGGAATATGCCCCTGCACCGTCGATGCTAAAGGAAATTTCCTTAAAACCGCCAATGTCGGTAGGGTTGGAACTCAAAATCTCTGTTTTCCAGCGGTTGCTCTCGGCAAACATGGTATACATGCGAAACAAATCGCCTGCAAACAAAGCCGCTTCTTCGCCGCCGGCGCCACCACGGATTTCCACAATAACGCTCTTGTCATCGTTGGGGTCCTTAGGAAGCAGCAAAATTTTCAGCTCGCCGTCAATTTGTTCAATTTTTTGTTTGCTTTCTTTGATTTCTTCCTCGGCAAGCTCCTTTAATTCTTTGTCGGTATCGGAGTCAGAAAGTAGCTCCTCGTTTTCTTCAATGGTTTGGCAAAGCGCCTTATACTCCCGATATTTTTCCACAATGGGACTGATGTCTGACTGCTCTTTACAAAGCTTTGCAAAGGCTGTCTGGTCGGAGATGACATCCGGGTCTGCAATTTTTTTGCTCAGCTCGTCGTAGCGGTCCTCTATAAACGATAGTTTTTCAAACATATATGCACCTCAAAAATTTTAGTACCTTTTATTATACAATAGATTCTTTCAAAATGCAATGTTTATTGTAAAAAAAGCTCCTGCAAGGCGCTTGCCTGCAGAAGCTTTTGTTGTTTATAATAAGTTTTCTATGTATGCTTTTGCAGCCAGGATATCCGTTAGCTGCTGCTCGCCTTTGATTTCTCGTTCGATTGTCAAAGCACCCTGGTATCCCAGCGCCTTTAACTTTTCGATAACGGCGGCAAAGTCAACCTTTCCCTCGCCAACGGGCACTTGTTTGCCAAGATGCATGCCGTCCGTGGGGAAGAATCCGTCTTTTATGTGGGTGTCGCGGACATATTTTCCAAACACATCCAGTGCATCTACCGGATTGCCCTTGCCGTACAGAATCAGGTTTGCAGTGTCTAAATTGACGCCTAAATTTCCTGTGCCTATAGCCTCAATGGTGCGCAAAAGCGTGACCGGCGTTTCCTGACCGGCTTCAAACAGAAGGTACTGCCCGTTTTGTGCCATGTATTCGGCAACAACGCGAATGGCAGAAACCACTTCATGAAATTCGGTTGTTCCGGGATTTTCCGGCAAGAAACCCATGTGGGTTGCTATGTCGGTTACACCTATTTTTTTTGCAAAATCGGAGCCGCGCATCAAGTTTTTCATCCGCGCAGCGCGAAATGCTGCAGGCACAAGCCCCAACATTTGCGGGCCGTCGGCAAAATTCCAGGGTTTTGCACCCTCCCAGCCGCACCAAAGTGTGGTAACCTCGATGCCGTGCTTTTCCTTTGCACGATTGACCTCTTCCGCCTTTTCGTCGGTTTTTAAGGCATCATCCCATACCTTTAACTGACATGTGGAAAAGCCATATTTGCAAAGTTTTCCAAATTCGGCGTCAATATCTGTATCCAGCGGAACCAAAACACCCAGTTTCATGGTATGTATCCTCCAAAATTAGTTACACTCAGGAACCAACGGACCTGCCAGGTCTTTTAAGTAGAACAGTCTTCCGGGGAGTGTGGGTATATAGGTGGATGTAATATGAATGTCAGGACCATAATGGAGCGTGGTCAAGAAGCTCATGCCCTGCCAGCCCATGCCGCGTCCCAATGTGCCGTCTGCGCCACCAATGATGTAATCAGCCTGCAAGAACAAGCCGGGTCCAATGGTGTTTGCACGGCAGGGAACCAAAGTTGTGCGGCTCTTGAAGCTTGTGATTGCGTTCTGTTCGATGGTCAAAGGATGCAATTTTGCTGCAATGCGGTGTGTTGCCTTTTCCCAATCACTTGCAGAATCATATTCTACTGCAAAATGGGGTTCCCAGAATGCAATGTGGCACGCACGACCAATACCGAATACCAATACGAGTTTTGCACCCTCGCCCTTTAATGCAGCAATTTTTTCTGCATAGGTGGGCAGGTTTTCTTTTGTTGCAAAGTTACGCTGGCTTTCCGGAACGGTTAACTCGCCCAACGGATTGAAAAACGCCTGCTTCATAGAAAATTCAAAAGAAGCCGGGTTGTCAGAAGGAAGTGTGTTGCCGTCTTTATCTGCCCATTCATCCATGTTAAATGTGTAAACATGAGAGCAGGAAACCTTCCATTCTTTTAAGAAGTATACTGCCCAGCGGTACATACCCATAGGACCAACCGGCAGAATCATCGCCAATTTTTCGCCTCTGTCACGCGCTTCTTTAATTTTCAGCGCGATTTCATGACCCATCAGTGTGTCAAACTCGTAAATGTCGTTGCAGGCAATGGGATTGAAATCCTTGTGCCAGAAATCTTCTCTTGCAACGCCCTTTTCGCAGCAAGCGTCGATTTTCGCCATATCCCAGCCTACCGGGAAAAAGCCTTCTAATAAAGAGCCTTCAACAGTACTTAAAAAATCCATATTTTTTCCTCCTTAAAATAATCGCATTTTTCGCATTTTTTCAAGCGATTCTCTACTCGCTTATGATATTCATTATATAACACAACGAGAAAGAGTGCAAGTCCTTTTTTGATAAAATTGGGTTTTTCTTCTAAAAAACAACAGCCTGGCAGGCGGTCTTTAAAAAAAGTGTTGACAAGACGGGGAAAACATGTTATAATTGAAAAAACTGAATTAGAGAAAGACGAGGAAGAGAAGGAGTAGATTTCTTGTTCTGTGCATAGAGAGAAGCGGACGGTGGAAGCGCTTTCACAGAGGGATTTTGAAGTAGTCTCGGAGTTGCGGACTGAACGAAGCAAAAATTTGCTTTCATTAGGCTCCGACGGAGTGGTTTCCGCCGTATAAAAGGAACGCGGCATCGCAGAGATTTCTGCTGTGTTGATAAAGGTATAGTTGTAACGCTTCTATACGAATTTAGGTGGTACCACGAGTCATTCGTCCTAAAGCTTAAGGATGAGTGATTTTTTTATGGTATTTTTACCGGCAGAGGAGAGATAAAAACATGGAGCTTCTAAACAAATATCTGGAACAGACAACTTTTTCTGACTATGAAGAGTTTGCAGAAAATTTTAAACTGAAGGTACCGGAAAATTTTGATTTTGCCCGCGATATCGTGGATGCTTGGGCAGAAGCAGAACCGGAGAAAAAGGCCCTGGTCTATTGTGATGATGCGGGTTTTTCGCGCACCTTTACCTTTGCTGAGGTTTCCGACTATTCCAAACGCATTGCTAAGTATTTTGTTTCTTTGGGCATTAAGCCCGGCGACCGCATTATTACATTGCTTCGTCGCAGATGGGAATATTGGATGATTGCCGTTGCCATTCACAGAATGGGTGCGGTGTTGGTGCCTGCCTCTATTCAGCTGACCACAAAGGATATTTCCTATCGGGTGGATAGCGCCGAGGCAAAAATGGTGATTGCCATTGATGACGAATTTGTATTAAAACAACTCGCACCGCTAAAGGAGCAGTGTGAAACACTTGAACATATTGTGATTGTAGGGGACAAGCCTGTTTCCCAGTATCACGATTTCCATCAGGAATTTGATCAACATGGGCTTTATTCAGAGCCGGTGTGCCGCAAAAATGAGGACGAAATGGTGATTTATTTTACCTCCGGCACTTCAGGCTATCCTAAAATGGCAATTCATAACCGTACCTATCCTTTAGGGCACATTACCACGGCAAAATATATGCAGTGTGTGTTAAATAACGGTCTGCACTTAACCCAGGCGGATAGCGGCTGGGCAAAGTTTGGCTGGGGTAATATTTACGGACAATGGATTTGCGGTTCTGCAATTTTAGGTTATGACCCCATTCGTTTTGATGCGGCGCGGTTTTTGGAAGCCATTAAAATATACCGCCCAACCACTCTTTGCGTACCGCCTACCATGTACCGCTTGATGCTGCACCATGGCATTACTGCGGAGATGTTTTCCTCTGTTACCTGGTTTGCAACTGCAGGTGAGCCACTGTCTGATGAAGTGAACAGACAATGGAAGGAAATTACCGGGCAGGACATTCATGTGGGCTTTGGTCAGAGCGAGGGCTCTCCCATTTGTTGCACATTCCCCTGGGTTCCCGTTCGCCCCGGCTCTATGGGAAAACCGTCCCCGCTTTATGATGTGCGGATTTTAGCTGCCGACGGCGGCTATTGCGACGCCGGCGAGGAAGGGGAAATCGTCATTATTCCTGCAGAAAAACAGGTAGGCTTGTTGACAAAATATTCTTTGAACCGCCAGCAGATTCAGCCGCTTCAGGGTGGCGTTTATCACACCGGCGATGTTGCATACAAAGACACCGACGGCTATTTTTACTATGTTTGCCGTAACGATGATATGATAAAATCCTCCGGCTATCGAATTGGACCTTACGAAATTGAAAGCGTTTTAAACACCCATCCTGCCGTGCAGGAGAGCGCCATTGTAGGCGTGCCGGACGAAATCCGTGGGCAGCTGATTTGCGCTATCGTTATTTTAAGAGAGGGCTTTACGCCATCTGAGGAACTGACCAAGGAACTGCAGGGCTATGTAAAGAAAAACACCGCGCCTTATAAGTATCCTCGCGTGATTAAGTATTTTCATGAAATTCCCAAAACCACTTCCGGAAAGATTATGCGAAAAGACTTAAAGCAGTTGGCAGAACAAATTCAATAATAAAAAGGATGCCTGAACGAATCCGTTCAGGCATCTTCTTTTATTTTCTTCGTGTGGGCAAAAAATACAGAAACCAAGGGTATGGCAGTGAGTAGCGCTGCTACATCTGCCACGGGCTGTGCCATCTGGATGCCCAAAAGCCCAAGGGCATGTGGCAAAATCAAAAGGGCAGGAATGAGATAAAGTCCGTTTCGGGTGGTGGCAAGCAGCGTTGCCCGCCCGGTTTCTCCAATGCTCTGGAACATCATGTTGGCGCAGGTGCAATAGGGCTGGCTTATGAGAGAAATGCACTGCAGACGCAGCATGGTAATGCCGATGCGCACAACCTCCGGGTCGTCACGAAAACCGCCGATAATTTGCCCTGCAGCAAGGAAAAATATCACGGAAAGCAGGGACAGAACAACCTCTCCTAAAAAGAAGGTAAAGTAAAAGCCCTGGCGCAGACGGTCTAATCGCCCTGCACCAAAGTTGTAGCCTGCAACCGGTTGATACCCTTGCCCGATGCCAATCATAATTGCCACAATAAAGTGCAGAATCTGGTTGACAATACTGATGGCAGAAAGAGCGGCATCGCCATAAACGGCGGCTGCGCGGTTTAAAAGCATGGAGGAAACACAGTTCATACCCTGACGCGCCGTTGTAGGCAGTCCGTTTTTCAAAATGGGAAGCAGCGTTTTGACATCTGCCGTGTGCCACGCAATGTGACACTGTGTTCTGCCTGACACATACATGTAAAGCAAAAGAGAAAAGCTGACAATCTGGCTCAAAGCGGTGGAAAGTCCCGCACCGTGAACGCCCATGTTTGCACCGAAAATTAAAATCGGATCCAGCACCATGTTTAAAATGGCGCCAAAAGTCAGCCCCACCGTTGCAAGATGGGCTTTTCCCTCGTAGCGCATAATGTTGTTCAGCACAAAGCCTGCGGCAGTAAAGGGGGCAGCAATTAAAATATAAATTCCGTACGCCCGTGCATAGGGAAGAACCGTCTGGGTGCTGCCAAGCAAGCGCAAAAGCGGGTTTAAAAAGACAAGTCCTAATATTGCGAAAAGGGTGCCAAACAAAAGGGAGGCAAAAAACGCGGTGGACGCCAGGCGGTCTGCCAGGGCGTTATCCTTTTTGCCTAATGCGCGGCTGATGATGCTGCCGGCGCCGTGTCCAAAGGTCAGCCCGATGGTTAAAATCAGTAAGGACAAGGTGGCGGTAATGCCCACGGCACCGCTGGCACTGGTGCCAAGGCGGCTGACGAAAAAGGTGTCTGCCATGTTATAAATATTGGTCACCAGCATGCTGATAACAGTGGGAACTGCTAAAGATGTAATCAGCTTGGGGATAGGTGTTTCAATCATTTGTTTGTATTGACGGTCAGACGCTTGCATAATGACCTCCAAAAATCTTTATTTGTATTCCTTATTATATGCAAATTTTAAAAACAAGTCAAGAAAGGAGGGTTTGCTTTTTCAATAAAATTATGATATACTGATAAAAAAGCAGAGAGGAGCCAAAGTATGAAAACAACGATAACATCTATGGCAGAGGCACTTTTTGAAGAAGCGGTTGCAATTCGTCGCAAGCTGCACCGTTGTGCTGAACTGTCTTTTCGTGAATATGAAACGGCTGCATTTGTGGCAGATTATTTAAAAGGCTTGGGCTTGTGTGTTGAAACAGGCATTGCAAAAACCGGCGTTGTAGGTTTTTTGGATGCAGGGAAACAAGAAACGGTTTTGGTACGGGCAGACATGGACGCGCTGCCTATGGATGAGAGCGCAGTTACGGATTTTAAGTCGGAGCATAAAGGCGTGATGCACGCCTGCGGTCACGATGCCCACATGGCAATTGCGCTTTGCACGGCAAAGTTGTTGTCACAGATGAAGGATTCTCTTTGCGTGAATGTTTTGTTTGTGTTTCAACCGGCAGAGGAATCCGAGGGCGGAGCTGAGCCCATGATACAGACAGGAATTTTGGATAAATACCGCGTGACCAGTGCTGTGGGGCTTCATGTAATGAACGATGTAGCTGTGGGAAACATATTGCTGAAAAAAGGACCGTTGATGGCTGCTCCTGATGATTTTGATTTGACCATTTCAGGGCGGGGTGGTCATGGAGCGTACCCTCACAAATGCATTGACCCCATTTCTCTTTCGGCAAGGGTGATTACGGCGCTGGATACCTTAAATGCACGCACGCTTTCGCCCTTTTTGCAAAAGGTGATTTCCGTCTGCATGGTCCAGGGGGGGACGACTTATAATGTGATTCCGGATACTGTCTGCCTGAAAGGAACGGTGCGGACCTATGACGAAAAGCTGCGCCAGGAAATTCCCAAGCAGATGGAAGCAATTATCAACGGCATTTGCGCGCCGTTTGGTGCAAGCTATGACCTTCGTTATCATTTCCGTTATCCGCCTTTGATAAACGATGCTGCTGCAGTGGAGCATATGGAGCAGGCGGCAGGTGCTGTTTTGGGTGAGGACAAGATTATCATTGGAACAGAGCCCTCAATGGCGGGGGAAGATTTTGCTTATTTTGCAAAGGAAGTGCCGTCGGTTTATTTCTACCTTGGTTCCGGCAACGAAAAAAGCGGCATCACCATGCCGCTTCACAGTCAGAATTTTGAAATTGATGAGGCTTGTCTAAAGGTAGGCATTGCTGCCATGGCGTCC
>JAZPYM010000099.1:0-1545 GCA_045544215.1 Congzhengia sp. | reverse complement strand
AATGGTTGCAGGATTGGAGTTACAAAGAATAACTTCATAACCTTCTTCTTTTAAGGCAAGACAAGCCTGCGTTCCTGCGTAGTCAAATTCTGCCGCCTGACCAATTACGATAGGACCGGAACCGATAACAAGCACTTTTTTTATATCTGTTCGCTTAGGCATTGTTTTGTTCCTCCATTACTTCTATAAATCGGTCAAAGAGATAAGCACTGTCCTGCGGACCGGGCGCACTCTCAGGGTGGTACTGCACACTGAATACTTTATCTTTATCGCATTTCACACCCTCAATGGTTTTGTCAAGCAGATTGATATGAGTAACGATCAAATCCGTACCATTTAGGCTGTCTGCATCCACCGCATAGGAGTGATTTTGCGAAGTGATTTCAATTTTATTGGTTTCCAAATTTCGTACCGGGTGATTTCCACCACGGTGTCCGAATTTCAGTTTATAAGTTTTTGCTCCGTAAGCCAGGGATATAATTTGATGACCGAGGCAAATACCGAAAATCGGGTATTTACCGAGCAGGTTCTTAATAGTTTGGATGGTTTCAGGCACATCGGTAGGATCACCGGGGCCGTTGGAAATAAAGATGCCGTCGGGATCAAGTGCCATAATAGCTTCTGCCGGAGTATTCCACGGTACAATCGTTACTTTGCAGTCGCGCTTATTCAATGACCGCACAATGTTCATTTTCATTCCACAATCAATAGCTACCACATGGTACTTTTGTGTTTCTGCGTAAGAAATCATAATCTTATCACAGCTTACACGGGATACCGCATCGGTGGGGATGTCAGTAGATTTCAGCTTCGCAATTCCTTCTTCCAAGGGGGTAAAAATATCGGTTATCAGTACCTTACGAGAGCCAAAGTCCCGGATAGAACGGTTCAGCTTTCTTGTATCAATGCCGTATATACCGGGGATACCGAATTTCTCCATAACCTCCGACAAGGTGGCGGTGCTTCTGAAATTGGAGGGTTCATCGTTATATTCACGGACAACAAGTGCACCAAGAGTAGGCGTATCCCGTTCATAGTCATCATCCGCCATGCCGTAGTTGCCAATCAGCGGATAGGTCATAACGACAGCCTGGTAGGTATAGGAAGGATCGGACAGTATCTCCTGATACCCGACCATAGAGGTATTGAAGACGATTTCGCACACCTTTTCATTATGTGCGCCAAAGCCATAGCCGTAATACTCCTGTCCGTCCTCCAAAATAATTTTTCTGTCAAATTCTTTTACCATCTTTATACCTCTTTCTGCCTGTCTGATAACCGCTGCTCAAATCGATCCTTTCGGGTATCTGTCGGAATCTTGGTGGGATAATCACCGTTAAAGCAAGCACTGCAAAAACCGTGGGTTCCTGTAAGAGCGCATAAACTTTCTACCGGAAGGTATCCTAAAGAATCCGCACCAATAAGGGTACAAATTTCAGGGATGCTGTATTTGCAGGCAATCAAATGTTCTTCGGAATCAATATCCGTTCCGTAGTAACACGGATGCAGAAACGGTGGTGAGGATATGCGAACATGGACTTCCTT
>JAZPYM010000098.1:0-1755 GCA_045544215.1 Congzhengia sp. | reverse complement strand
TTATTATTAAATACACTTATATACACATGGACAAAAGTAGGGATTAAAAAGAAAAAAAGTGTAAGGGCTGAAATGAAAATCCAATATAAAGGGCTTAAATCAAAAAATTCAAAGTCAAAGGGCTGAAATGCAACTGACATTTATTGTCAATTGAAATCAGAGGACAAAATTGCAAAAATCGGAACTTTTGTACCGAATTGATTGAGTTATATACAGCCAACCCGAAAATTAAAAGTCGAAGGACCAAATTGACACTTTGGCATTCCGGAGAGAGAGAAACGTGGCCGGCGGCTTCAACCGGCCTCCGCCGCTTTCATGGACATCTGGTGATGACACGCACCACCGCGGGAGGAAGATCACGTGGCGGCGCATCGTTCTGTCGTCCGGTAGGCAATTTCCGGACACCGGAGCAGGCCGCACGCGCCTCCTGAACAGGGCGTGAGGCGAAAAACCGCCTGGCGCGTGCGCCTCACGCCCTGACAGACGCCGATTAAATAATTCGAAAAACAGGGACAATTACCGTTACACCCCTGCACCTAATTCATGGTTTTTGTCTTATTAGGGGCTAAAACCGTATTTAGCCTTTTCCGAAAATATTAAAAAATTAGAAAGTTGCGGCGGACCGGACCGGACCGGGCCGGTCCGACCGCGCGCAATTACGCCGGTGCCCCTCACCCGGACGCCTGTTTTTGTCCTATTACCGGGGACGAAACCGTAAATTCACTGTTCACAAATGAATATTTTAAAAAAAAAATAGAAAATTAAAAGGAAAAACCGATTTTATCCCCGCCTGCCAGCCCCTTCTCACCGCGCGCCCGAGGGCCATTTTCGGGCGTGCACTGGCGCAAGGAATAGTGAATTGTGAGGGGGTGAACAGGGGAAAACCCCACGCCCTTTATTTGTATTGTAATATACACATATATAGATTGTGTGTATTAAAAATAAATATTATCTCAAGTTAGATAGTATCAATATTCAACAGGTTCGGATTAAATTTGCCAATGGATTACATGCATGTGTTCCACCACTTACTGTCGATAATCTCTTGCCATTCTCCCTATATAAGAACAGGCAATTAGCTCTCAAGAAAGCAGAAGATAAAGAAACAGAAGTGGTTGTATTTTTCGTAATTTCTTGTGGATTGCATGCAATCACCTACAGCTGGTGCAGGTTTATCTGGTGATTCCTCTCTTTAACTCATTATCTTGTTTATCTGGTTTTGGCCACTGCATGCCATGCCGAAGCGTTAGCTAGCTTGTACTCATATGAAATGCACAATTCTGGCTAGGTATGTTTTCTGGATTCTTGTTCAAGAACAAGAATTTTTTCAAGTCTTAAAGGGCTTTCAAGGCGATGCCTACTCTATATTAAGAAAAATAGAGGGTTTGTTTCGTATATTTTACTCTGAATGGCTGTTGGGTTTGGTTAGTTTCTTGGAAATTTTGTTGAAATAAGTGCATATTTTGGTTTCTTTGAGCTCAATGTATAAAACTCTGCAGATTCTGGGCTAAATGTAGAGTTTGATTTGAGCCTAAACGTTTTTCTTGAATGAAGATTAGAATTAAGGTGCTATTGAGTTATCTCTTAGTGCTGCCAAGTGTGATAATTGAAAGATTATTGAGTTGATTAACTGGTAATTAAGTGGTTTTCCTTCTGTTTCTGTTCTTGGTGACATGCAAGTTAGATTTGGTTTCTCTGAGTTCATATATGGAAACGATCAAAATCAAAGTTTTTCCTGATATTTTTTTGTGGGTT
>JAZPYM010000097.1:0-3344 GCA_045544215.1 Congzhengia sp. | reverse complement strand
ATGAACCCGTTCTGCAGAGGGTGTGTTGTGAAAACCCATGGGATTGACCTCCTAAAATCTGAAATCGCGGATGCCCCGCTGGATTTTTTCAATGTTTTCGCGGCAAATTTCCCGCACTTTTTCTTTTGGTATTTTTTCAAGTTCTGCCTGAATCAGCGCCTCGCCGATTTTCCGCGTGTCCTCCTGGGCATAGTCCATTAAATATTCCTTCAGCGTCATCAACGCGTTGGGGTGGCAGCAGTTTAAAATTTGGCCGGATTTGCAAAGCTGCATAAAGCGGTCCCCTGTTCTGCCCTCCCGATAGCATGCCGTACAAAAAGACGGAATATGTCCCATTTCCATCAGCCACCGCACCACTTCATCCAGGGTGCGCTTGTCGCTGACATCAAACTGTTCCGAATTTTCGTCCTCCGGTTCCGGCTCAGAATATCCACCCACCGAGGTTTTGGATGCGCCGCTGATTTGGGAAACACCTAAACGAATTACCTTTTCCCGCACTTCCTTGCTCTCTCTGGTGGAAATAATCATGCCTGTGTAGGGAACTGCGATACGGATTAGGGCACAAATTTTTGCAAAGGTGTCGTCATCAATACCATTGTCAAACAAATCAGGGTCAATGTCATCTGCCCGTTTGATACGGGGCACGCTGATGGTGTGCGGGCCAACGCCATGTACCGCCTCTAAATGTTCTGCATGCATCAAAAGTGCTGCAAATTCATATTTATAAAGCTCTAAACCAAACAATACACCCAGTCCCACATCATCTATGCCGCCTTCCATAGCTCTGTCCATCGCTTCGGTATGATACGCATAATCATGCTTTGGGCCTGTAGGGTGCAGCTTTAAATAGCTTTCCTTATGATAGGTTTCCTGGAACAAAATATAAGTGCCGATGCCTGCGTCCTTTAATTTCCTATAGTTTTCCACCGTGGTGGCAGCGATATTCACATTCACGCGGCGAATGGCGCCATTTTTATGCTTGATAGAATAAATGGTTTTGATGCTTTCTAAAATATATTCAATGGGGTTTAATTCCGGGTGTTCCCCTGCCTCAATCGCCAGGCGCTTGTGCCCCATGTCCTGCAGCGCCGTTACCTCGCGGACAATTTCCTCCTGCGTCAGTTTTTTTCTGGCAATATTCTTGTTTTTTAAGTGGTACGGACAGTAAACACAGCCGTTAACGCAGTAATTGGATAGATAAAGCGGTGCAAACATAACGATTCTGTTGCCATAAAAATCTTGTTTAATCTGTTCTGCCAAATCGTATAGTTCCTCTATTTTTTCCGGGATTTCACAAGCCAGCAAAACAGACGCCTCCCGATGAGAGAGACCCTTTCTCTGTTTTGCTTTTTCAATAATTTCATCAATCAGCGCAATATTGTCCTTGTTTTGCGCTGCATATTCTAGGGTGTCCAGCACCTCGTTGTGGTCAATAAATTCTTCTGCCTTCAGTGACTTGGGATTATACATAGAAAACTTCCTTTCCAGCTTTCGCTTACTTCTTTATTTTATTATACTATAAAAATTGAGATTTGTCTATTTTTTCGTGGATAAAATCGCGAAAATTAAGAAAAGGACTGTAGTATGATACTACAGTCCTTATATCTTCAGTTTGTCGCAAAGCTGCTCTGCGTTTTGTTTTTTTTGAGCATATATTATAGAGAAACATCCATAAATCCACCATTTACATGCGTTGTCATGATTTCCATTTGTTCTTCTATCTCCGGCTCCTCCGCGATATCCAGTTCTCCGTTAGGGCAATAGGTCGGTACGATCTTTGCTACCAATGTGCGCATTTCTTCCTCTCGCCCATCATTTGCAATTTCCATAAGCTTTTGGAGCTGCTTAATAAATTCATCTTCATCAAACGGAATCGGACTACCAATATGAACCAACCGGTTCGGCGTAGTTCGCAAGCCTTCCTCTGACATCAATTTTTCTTCAAACAGCTTTTCACCGGGGCGAAGCCCTGTATAAGCAATCTGAATGTCCACGTCCGGTTCTAATCCGGAAAGACGAATCAAATCCCTTGCCAATGTATCAATCTTAACCGGTGCGCCCATATCCAAGACAAAAATTTCACCGCCATTGGCATAGGTTCCGGCCTGTAATACCAGCGATACCGCTTCCGGAATCGTCATAAAGTAACGAATGATATCCGGGTGCGTCACCGTAACAGGACCACCATGCGCAATTTGCTCTTTAAAGCGAGGCACCACCGACCCGTTACTGCCTAAAACATTACCAAAACGAACAGCAACAAACTCCGTCACGCATGATGAAGCGTCTTCTGCAACAGCTTGCTTACTGTCATATGTATCCTCTGTGTGTGCATGCAACGACATAATTTCATGGACTTTGTTTTCCTGAATTTTTCGGTCAAAGGACTGAATCACCATTTCACAAATACGCTTGGAAGCCCCCATGATATTGGTCGGGTTCACTGCCTTGTCAGTGGAAATCAACACAAAGCGTTTACATCCGTTCATCATCGCTGCATAGGCTGTCTTATAGGTTCCAATAGCATTGTTTTTTATTGCCTCACAGGGGCTGTCCTCCATCAACGGAACATGCTTATGTGCCGCGGCATGATAAACAATCTCAGGCCGATAGGTTTCAAATATCTGGTTAATACGCTTGCTATCGCGAACAGAGCCAATTAGCACTTCCAAATTCAATTCAGGATAAGCATCACGCAGTTCAAGCTGAATAGCATGCGCATTGTTTTCATAAATGTCAAAAATCAAAAGCTGCTTCGGATTGTGCTGTGCAATCTGTCTGCAAAGCTCGCTGCCAATAGAACCGCCACCACCGGTTACCAAAATCACTTTTCCGGAAATAAATGAAAAAATTTCATTCATTTGTACACGAATAGGCTCTCTGCCCAACAAATCCTCAATGTTTACTTCCTGCATAGCGCTCGCTTCTACAGGACCATTCATAAGTTGGTGCATACTGGGCAAGTTTTTCAGCTTGCAACCAGATTCCTTACAAATTTGCAGAATCTCGCGTCGCTGGGCTACGCTTGCGCTGGGAATCGCCAAATAGATTTTTTTAATCCGATATTTTTTTACACTGGATAAAATTCTTTGTCTTCCACCCACAATGGGAACGCCGTCGATATGCATGCCCCATTTTTCTTGATCGTCATCTATGATGCAACATACATGGTCGTTAATATCCTTCGCGTTCTGAATATCACGTAGAATCATCTGACCCGCAACACCTGCGCCAATCAGCATAACACGACTTGCCTGTCCCTTTTGAATGTTCTTTTGCCGTATGCTTCTCTCCAAAAGAATAAACCGGAAGGAAAACCGGATGGCCAGTATTAGAAAAAATTG
>JAZPYM010000096.1:0-18774 GCA_045544215.1 Congzhengia sp. | reverse complement strand
AAAACGCTTTGCTGACTGCGCACTGTAAACCACAGGAAGCTCCAGCACCAAGTCGGCACCGGACATCACGGCTGTTTTTGCTCGCGTCCATTTGTCATATACTGCAGGCGCACCCCGTTGAACAAAGTTTCCGCTCATCAGGCATACAACGCCGTCTGCTGCTAACTCTTTTTTGTGGCTCTTTAATTGATATTCATGTCCTTTGTGAAAGGGGTTGTATTCACAGATGACTGCCATCAGTTTCAACGAAAACACCTCCAGTAAAAAGAAATCTCCGGAAAAAGCATTTTCCGGAGATTAAAAATCATAAGAAATTATTTCACCATGTTTGCAATTTCTTCAGCAAAGTTATCTTCTTTCTTTTCAATACCTTCGCCCTTTTCAAATCTTGCAAACTTTTCAATTTTAATTTCTGCACCGATTTTGTCGGAAACGCTCTTTGCATAAGCGGTTACCGTCATGTCGCCATCTTTAATGAACGGCTGGTCAACCAAGCAGATTTCCTTGAAATACTTGTTAATTCTGCCTGCAACCATTTTTTCAGCGATGTTCTGGGGCTTGCCCTCGTTCATAGCCTGTGCAGTCAAAATTTCTGTTTCTTTTGCAACAACTTCAGCAGGAATGCTTTCGCGGTCTAAATATTGCGGATTAGCAGCAGCAACCTGCATTGCGATATCGTGTGCAAATTCTTTAAATTCAGCGGTATCAGCCTTGGATGCATCTGTTAAAGAGAATGCAGCCATAACACCGATTTTGCCGCCGCCATGGATGTATGTTTCAACAACGCCTTCATAACGCTCAAATCTTCTTACGGTAATGTTTTCACCGATGGTTGCAATTTTGTTTACCAACATTGCAGAAATGGTTTCATCGCCGTTTACAAAAGTTTCGTTTAAGAGCGCGTCAACGCTTGCGGGAGCAGTTGTTCTGATTTGTGTTGCAACATCAGATACAAATTGCTGGAAATCAGCATTTTTTGCAACGAAGTCGGTTTCGGAGTTTACTTCCAAAAGAACGCCGATGCCGTCTGTAACATCTGCATAAACAACACCGTCAGCAGCAATTCTGCCGGATTTCTTTTCAGCAGTAGCCAAACCCTTTTCTCTTAAAAATTCAATTGCTTTATCCTTGTCGCCGTTTGTTTCTGTAAGGGCTTTTTTGCAGTCCATCATACCGCAACCGGTGATTTCGCGCAATGCCTTTACATCAGCAGCTGTAAATGCCATTTGTAAATCCTCCAATCAATTACTCGCTAATTTCTTCTGTTGTTTCTGCTTCAGGAGCAGCAACAGCGTCAACACCCTGATTTCCTTCAACAACAGCGTTTGCAATTGTAGAAGCAATCAGTTTTACTGCACGGATTGCATCATCGTTGCCGGGGATTACATAATCAACATCCTCGGGATCACAGTTTGTATCAACGATAGCAACAACGGGGATACCCAGTTTCTTTGCTTCTTCGATGGCAATCTTTTCTTTTCTCGGGTCAACAACAAACAAAGCACCAGGGAGCTTTTTCATGTTCTTGATACCGCCGAGATATTTTTCCAGCTTGTCGCGTTCCGCCTTTAAGTTCAGAACTTCTTTTTTGGGAAGAAGGTCAAATGTGCCGTCTTCTTCCATTTTGTTCAGCTGTTCCAATCTTTCGATTCTCTTTTTGATGGTTTTGAAGTTGGTCAGCATGCCACCGAGCCATCTTGCGTTTACCCAGTACATACCGATTCTCTCAGCTTCTTCTTTGATGGAATCCTGTGCCTGCTTCTTTGTGCCGACGAACAGAACTTCCTGGCCTGCTTCTGCAATTTCTTTTACGAATGCATAAGCTTCCTCAATTTTCTTTACGGTTTTCTGCAAATCGATAATGTAGATACCGTTTCTTTCTGTGAAGATGTACTCAGCCATTTTGGGGTTCCATCTTCTTGTTTGATGTCCGAAATGGACGCCTGCTTCCAGCAGTTGTTTCATTGAAATTACTGACATAAAAGTCACCTCCGGTTTTATTTGCAATCCTCCACACAAGTCCTATTTTACGGGAACCCAAAAGGGCACCGCCCGCAAAATCATTGCGTGTGCGTATTTTTGCCTTAAATACTATACCACAAAATAGTAAAAAGTGCAAGTGTTTTTTTGAAAAAAATTTAAAAAGTTGATATGCACAATATTTTTGTATGTTTTTGTCGTATAATCAGGCGAGAAAACAACAAGAACAGATTGACTTTTTTTGGTTTATCATATATAATAAATAGATAATAAAAATATGGTAGAAAGGGGAAGATTGTTGTATGCAAGGCGCGAAGAAAACCATCCGTACGGCAGGCTTTATGATTTTTGCAACACTTATGGCAAAATTCATGGGGATGTACCGGGATATTTTGTTTGCTGCGCTTTATGGAACAGGCGCGGAAGCGGTTGCCTATTCCACTGCCAGCAGAATTCCCTTGCTTTTTTTCGACATTACCCTGGGTAGTGCCATCTCTTCTTCGTTCATACCTGTTTTTAATGAATTTTTGCAAAAAGGGAAAAAGGAAGAGGCAACAGAGTTTGCCAACAGTTTTTTAAATATTATTTTTCTCATAACCAGTGGTCTGTGTGCCCTGGGCATCGTTTTTCGCAGTCCCATTGTGAACCTTTTGGGCAGCGGACTTCCGGCGTTTGTAAAACAACTGGCAGAAGCCTTGGTTGTGATTATGTTTCCGTCTATGATATTTACGGCGCTTGCATATTCGCTTACAGGTGTTCTGCAGTCTTATGGTTCCTTTCATGCGCCGGCTGCAATCAGTTTAGTGTCCAACGGCATTATGGTGGGGTACTTAATTTTTGCAAAAGACCGATTCGGTATTCATGGCGTCTCTTGGGCAATGCTGATTGCCTGGGCGTTTCAACTGATTGTGCTGTTGCCATCTTTAATACGGAAAAAATTTCACTACCGCCCATTCATACGATTTTCAAACCCGGGCCTGAAAAAAGCACTTTTTTTAGCAATTCCTATTTTAATCAGCTCCTGGGTACAGCCCATCAACGCAATGGTAAACATGTATTTGGCATCCTATTTAAATGGCGGACAAGCGGTTTCAGCATTGGACTATGCCAACAAGCTGTATATCATTTTTGTGGGTGTTTTAACCTATGCTATTTCTAATTTGATTTTCCCGTCTATTTCACGGCTTGCTGCGGATACACAAAAGAAAGCGGAATTTACAGGCGTTATGAAAACGGCAATTGGAAGCGTTTTGTTCATTCTCTTGCCGATTATGATTGTCTTTTTGATGCAGCGGACGGAGATTGTACGCTTAGTGTATGAGCGGGGCGCTTTTGGCCCGGAGCAGACAAAGCTTACATCTGCAGCGCTTTTGTGGTATTCCTTTGGCATGCTGGGCTACGGTATGCAGGAGATGCTGAACAAAGCCTTTTATGCAGGGCAAAACGGCAAAACACCTATGCGTGTTTCCGTTTTCGGAATTGCAGTGAATGTGGCATTTAGCTTTTTGCTGGTGCGGGGGCTTCATTTAGGCATCAGCGGTTTGCCCATGGCGGCATCCATTGCGGCAAATGTGATTGCAGTGGTTCTGGCAGTGATTTTGAATCGACAATATCACTTGTTTGACAGTACCTTTTTCATAAATCTGTCCAAATTGCTCCTTTGCGGAGCCGTTATGGTTTTGGGGATGTATGGAACAAGCATGCTTTGTTCCTTTGGGAACGACTTTGTGGGGAAATTTTTAGCATTTTGTGTGCCTGCGGCTTTAGGAGCGGTTTTATATCTTATTACCGCCGTGCTTTTAAAAACAGACGAAATGAAACAGTTAAAGCAAATGATAAAGGAAAGGAAGTAGTAGAATGGAAAGCAAAGTGTTGTCGTTTTTTAAGACATTTTTTGCGCGTCTTTTGGTTTGGTTTGACGAAAGTCTGTGCGGAACATACTATAATCGGTTTTCTGCTGCTTGCCACCGCGCATATACCAAAAGCCATATCAGTCGTTTTTTTCGTGCATCTGAAGGGCGTGATATATTAAAACACAGTCTGTTTGGCAAACTACTTCTTTTGCCTCAAACCATCTTGCTGTTTTTGCAAAAGAAATTGTCTGCCCCTATTTGTAAATTGGTGGAGGGCAGCGTGCTTTGTTCTGCGTTTTCAGCTTGGGCAGATGTTAGTGTGCAGCTTTACGGTCTGGCGTTATGGGGATTTGCAATTCCGTTTGCAATTAAAAATTTGATTGATAGAGAAAGCATCGTTTTTGCAGCTGTCTTTATTGTTCTGGGCGGTGTTTTAATTGTTATAAATCGTAGCCTGCGCCAACTTTTAGGCGGTAGCTTTCTTGTAAAAATGTTGATGGGCCTGTTTGCAGAGGAAGAGGATACGGACCATTCCTGCGTTCCTTGTACCACGGGAAACCGATTGGTCGCTTTGGGCGTTGGCATCGTGTTGTTTGTTTTGAGCATGCTGTTTGGCGTCCGCGTCGCTGCACTACTTGCTGTCGGTATTCTTGGGGCGGCATTTCTGGTTCGGTATTTGCGGCTGGGCGTATTTTTAACGGTTGTGCTTTCACCGCTGCTGCCTACCATGGTTTTGGTGGCGCTCAGCTTTTTGTGCACGGCGGTCTTTTGCCTGCATGTGATTGCAGATCGGGATTTTCGGTTTGCAAAAAGCCCTGTGAATTTGTTTGTGGTGTTTTTTGCCATGGCACTTTTGTGGGGTTGTGTAAATTCTTTCTCAGTGGTTGCCAGTGCAAGTCAGGTTGCGGTACACTTGTCCTTTGTTTTGTTTTATTTTGTGGTTATCAATACCATCCGCACAAAAAAACAGTGGATGTCCCTTGTGAAGTTGATGCTGCTTTCTGCCTTTTTAGTAGCGCTTTACGGCGTATACCAGAATTTTGCGGGAGTTGAAGGAGCAGAATCCTGGCTTGACGAGGAAATGTTTGAGGGAATTCGTGTTCGTGTTTATTCCTTTTTCAATAATCCCAATGTTTTAGGGGAATTTTTGGTGCTTACCATTCCGTTAGTCGTTGCTATGCTTTGGGCAAAAATGCGGGGAGCGTATCGAAGCGTATTTTGTTTTATCCTGCTTTCTATGGCAGCATGTATGATATTTACATGGTCGCGGGGAGCGTGGCTTGGTGTGTTTTTTGCCTGCGCGCTTTTCCTTGTGATTATGGACAAGCGCTGGGTGCTTTTAGGTGTTTTGGCACTTCTGTTATTACCACTTTTGATGGTACTCAGCGGAAACACCACCATTTTAGAACGCCTTTTAAGCGTAGGCAATACGCAAGACACCTCTACTGCATACCGCGTGTCTATCTGGCAGGCATCTATTTTGATTATAAAAGATTTTTGGGTTTCCGGTATCGGCATCGGCTCAGAGGCGTTTAAGTCGGTTTATCCTGCATATGCTTTGTCCGGTGCAGATTTTGCACTGCATTCTCACAACCTGTATCTTCAGATATGGGTAGAAATGGGTATCATTGGTATTGCTGCGCTGCTTTTTATGGTTTTGGCGTTTGTAAAACAGGTGTTTTCAAATGCGGTAATTGGTGCACACAAAAAGGATAGCCATGCAAAGCTTGTCATTGCGCTGGGAGCAGGTGTGCTGGGCTTTTTACTTCAGGGCTTGACCGATTATGTGTGGTACAATTATAAAATTTTGATGATTTTCTGGATTTTCTTTGCCCTGGGGGTAAGTGGCGCAAATCTTTTAATCACTCCTGATTGTAAAAAGGAGGGAACTTTATAATATGCTAACAGTGTATCAGGTGGTTTCCGACACCAACATCGGCGGTGCAGGACGCTATCTTCTAAATTATGTTCAGTATTTTGACAGAACAAAATACAAGGTAACGGTGCTGATTCCAAAAGGAAGTCGACTAAAACCGTTTTTGGATGCATTTACAGACATTGTTGTACTGGAGATTCCCTATATGGCGGATAAATCCTATGATAAACGATGTGTTAAGGTCTTAGAGCAACTGTTTTTAAAGGAACACATCGACATTATTCATACCCATGCCAGTTTGTCTGCACGGATTGCGGCGCGAAAGGCAGGCGCAGGCACCATCATTGCTACAAGACACTGCATAGAACCGAAAGGACGGTTTCCCGTTTCCTTTATTAAGCGGATTTGTAACAATCTTTTGTGCGATATTTATGTTGCCGTTTCGGATGCTGTGACCAAAAATCTTTTGGACTGTGGCATCAAGCGTAAAAAGATAAAAGCAGTTTCCAATGGGGTAGCGCCAATTCGGGTAGCGTCCGATGAGGAAAAACAGGCACTTCGGGCCAAACTTAGGATTGAAAATGAAATGGTGTTTTCTGTTTTTGCAAGGCTGGAGGCCGTAAAGGGACATCAATATTTTATTGATGCAGTGCGCATTTTTCTGCAAAAAGGCGGAAAAGCCAAATTTTTAATAGTGGGAGACGGTTCTTTAAAGGAAGCGTTGATGCAGCAGGCAGCAGACATTCCGGAAATTATTTTTACCGGCTATGTTCAGGATACGGCGCCACTTTTAAACATTACGGATGTGAATGTGATTGCGTCGGAGTCTGAGGCGATGTCTCTTGCAATTTTAGAGGCAATGTGCCTTGAAAAGCCAACCATTGCCACAAATGTGGGTGGTAACCCCCAATTAATTTCACATATGGAAAACGGACTATTAACAGAATTTAAAGACAGCGAGGATATGGCAGAACAATTTCTTCGCATGTCACAGGATAAAGAGTTGTATGAAGCATGTGCAAAAAATGCAGGTGCGTGCTACCGCAAATGGTACACCGCAGAGCAAATGGTTCGCAATCTTGAAACGCTTTATGAGGAGGCTGTAAATGAAAACAACAAATGATACAAAAAGAATTAATTTTTTGGATTTATGCATTTTGCTTGTGGTGGTTGCCGCACTGATTTTTGGAATCGGAAGTCTGGCAGGCGTGTGGAATCAAACAAAAAATGGCGTTGATGACCGCATTTCATTTTCTGTTGAACTGAAAAATCAAGAAAAAGCAATGCTGACCTATATCCAAGAAGGCAACGCGATTTATGACGGTGTGAGCAAACAATTTCTGGGCACAGTTACTGCCGTTCATTCTTATCCGTCAGTGGAACTTGTTGAAAATCACGAAGAAAAATCTATTAAAAAAGCACCTGTCCCTAATAAAATTGATGTAGTGTTGGAAATTAGTGCAAAGGCGGAGATCGGAAGTCCTGATATTAAAATCGGCGATTATGTTCTCAAGGTTGGAAAAAGCATCCACTGTCTTGTAGGCAATGCGGCAGGAAGCGGCACCATCGTGCATCTTGAGCAGGAAGAATTCATACCGACAAAGGGGGAAGCAAGCAAATGATATTGGATAAAAAAGGAAAGCTGTTTGGAAAAGTGAGCATTGTTGATTTGCTTGTGTTACTTGTGGTCGTTGTTGGTATTGCAGGCGTGTTCCTGGTAAAGGGAAAACTTGATAAAAATGAAATCCAGGCAGATGCATCACAAATGTTGATTGCATCAAATGCGGAAAAGGACATTTTAGAAATTGAACTGAAAGTAAAAGAAGTTAGAGATATTACACGGGATGCTGTTATCGTAGGCGATGATGTTTATCTTGTGCAGACGCAAAAACGCTTGGGCACCGTTGCCCGCGTGGAAAGCGAACCTGCCGTTCGTCAGGTGGAAGCGGATAATGGCACAGTTTATCAGGCGGTTGTTCCGGAACGCTATGATGTTACCATTGTGGTAGAAACCAACGGAAAACAAACAGACGGGGGCTATTATACCGATAACAATATGCAAATTTTTTACGGTAAGGAAATGGAAATCATGACTTCAACCATTCAGACCAAACCTCGTGTTGACGGTATTTCTGTTATAAATGGCTCAAAGTAAGAGATGGGAAGGAACACCAAGATGACAAAAAAAAGAGTGGTAATAAAGGTAGGAACATCAACATTAACATACGATACAGGCAAAATCAATCTTCGTCAGATTGAGCTTTTATCCCAGGTTATTTGCGATTTACACCATAGCGGTTGTGAAGTGGTTTTGGTTACCAGCGGTGCAGTGGCGGTAGGCTTTGGAAAGCTTGGTTTTGACAAGCGCCCCGGCACAGTCAGCGGAAAACAGGCATCCTCTGCAGTGGGACAAAGCGAGCTTATGAGCATGTATGGGAAATTTTTTGCAGAATTCGGTTGCCAAACGGCACAGATTTTAATAACCAAAAATGTTTTGGAGGATGCGCAAAGGCATACCAACGCAGTGAATACCTTTCGTACGCTGCTTGATTGGAATGTAATTCCCATTGTAAACGAAAACGATGTTATTTCCACTGCGGAAATTGAATTTGGAGATAATGACACGCTTTCTGCTGTGGTGGCAGAGCTGATTGGAGCAGACCTTTTGATTATTTTATCAGATATTGACGGGCTTTATGATAAAGACCCCGCAAAATATGAAGACGCCAAGCTAATTTCCTGGGTAGAGGAAGTGACCGATACATTGATGCAAAGTGCCGGCGGCAGCGGTTCTAATCGCGGAACCGGCGGAATGGTTACAAAATTGATTGCTGCAAAGCATGCCATGAGTGCCGGCGTGGATATGGTCATCATTAACGGGAAGAATCCCAAAGGAATTTACGATGTGCTGGAGGGAAAACCCATCGGCACAAAATTTATTGCAAAATAAGAAAGCAGGTGCTTTAATGTACGATTTAACAGCCCAGGGAAAAGCGGCAAAACAGGCAAGCTATCGCCTGATGAATATGGGGCAGGAACAAAAAATAGAGGCGCTTTTTGCCATTGCAGATAGCCTTGAACGACATACAGATGAAATTTTAGCTGAAAACCAAAAGGATTTGACGATTTTAGAACAAAATCCTGCCAAGGCATCCTTTAAAGACCGATTAATGTTAACCAAGGAGCGTATTGCACAGATGGCAGACGGCGTGCGAAAGGTTGCACAGCTTCCGGACCCCGTCGGCGAGGTAACAGGAATGGTGAAACGCCCTAACGGACTTATTATTGGGAAAAAACGCGTTCCCCTTGGAGTCATTGGAATTATCTATGAAGCGCGCCCCAATGTGACAGTAGATGCAGCGGCGCTTTGCATCAAAACCTCCAATGCCTGCATTTTGCGGGGAGGAAGTGAGGCGATCCATTCCAATCAGGTTTTGGTTTCCATTATGAATGATGCGCTAAAATCGGTGGGATTTCCTGCAGGAAGCGTTTCCTTGGTGACAGACACATCAAGAGAAGTTGCTGCAGAAATGATGCGCCTGAATGATTATATTGATGTTTTAATTCCGCGCGGTGGCGCGGGACTTATCTCTGCTGTTGTGACAAATGCCACAATTCCCGTCATTGAAACAGGCACGGGGAATTGCCATATTTATGTAGAGCAGCATGCGGATTTGGAAATGGCAAAGAATATTGTTGTAAATGCCAAAACGAGTCGTCCCTCAGTTTGCAACGCGGCGGAGTCACTTTTGGTGGATGCCTCTGTGGCAATGAAGGCGCTGCCCATATTGGCAGAGGCGCTGAAAGAACATCATGTAAAGCTGAGAGGATGCGAAAAAACCTGCAGCATTCTGCCTGATGCAGTTTTGGCAACAGAAGAAGATTATGATAGAGAGTACCTTGATTTAATGATGTCTGTTAAGGTTGTGGATAATATTGATGAAGCAATTGCACACATCAATTGCCATGGCACGGGACATTCTGAAGCGATTATTACAGAAAATTATAGCAGTGCACAAAAATTTATGGATGAAATTGATGCAGCGGCTGTTTATGTAAATGCCTCCACGCGATTTACAGACGGTTTTGAGTTTGGCTTTGGTGCAGAAATCGGCATCAGTACACAGAAGCTGCATGCGCGCGGTCCTTTAGGACTTACCGAGCTTACAACCTGCAAATATATTATTTACGGAAACGGACAGGTAAGGGGATAACACAAATGATAACCACCGAAAATCTTTCATACACCTACAGCGCTGAAAACGGACAGGAAAGTTTTGTATTAGATGGCGTGAACCTTACAATTCAAAAAGGAGAATTTGTGGCAATTTTAGGGCATAACGGCTGCGGAAAATCCACATTGGCAAAGCACTTTAATGGGCTTTTGGTGCCCGTTTGCGGCAATGTGTATGTGAACGGTGTTAACACCAAGGATGAAGAAATGCTTTGGGACATCAGGAGCCATGTGGGAATGGTGTTTCAAAATCCCGACAACCAGATTGTTGCAACGGTTGTGGAGGAGGATGTTGCTTTTGCACCGGAAAATTTGGGCATTGAAAGCCGCGAAATCCGTGCGCGTGTGGATGAGGCATTAAAACTTGTGGATATGTATCGGTTTCGTAAACATGCGCCACACTTGCTTTCCGGCGGACAGAAACAGCGTGTTGCCATTGCAGGTGCCATTGCCATGCGCCCTGCTTGCATCGTTATGGACGAGCCAACTGCTATGCTGGATCCCAAAGGGCGCAGTGAGGTTATGGACACTATTTTAAAACTGAAACAAGAAGAAAACATGACAATTGTGCTTATTACACATTACATGGATGAAGCTGCAAAGGCAGACCGTGTGGTTGTGATGGATGACGGGAAAATTGTGATGGATGACACACCCAGAAATGTGTTTTCACAGGTAAAAGCACTAAAAGAACTGGGACTTGATGTTCCCCAGGTAACGGAGCTTGCCTATGGACTGAAAAAACAGGGCATCGCTATAAAAAACGATGTTTTAACTGTGGAAGAATGTGCCGACGAAATTATGCGGGTTTTGAAAGAGGTGCCACATGGGGATTAAGATTGAACATTTGGATTATGTGTATATGCAAGGCAGTCCCTTTGAAAGAAAGGCGCTGGATGATGTTTGCCTTGAAATTAAGGATGGCGAATTTATCGGCTTAATCGGCCATACCGGTTCCGGAAAATCCACCCTTGTGCAACATTTAAACGGATTGTTAAAACCCCATAGCGGAAAGATTTTCGTAGACGATCTTGAAACAACTATTACAGGAGCGGATTTGAAAAACCTGCGTTGTAAGGTCGGCTTGGTGTTTCAATATCCGGAACATCAGCTGTTTGAAGAAACGGTTTATAAAGACATTGCCTTTGGTCCTACCAACTTAGGACTTTCCAAGGATGAGGTCAATAAGCGGGTTATGGAGGCAATGAATTATGTGGGACTTTCCCATGATTTGATGGAGCAATCCCCCTTTGAGCTTTCCGGTGGTCAGAAAAGAAGAGTTGCAATCGCAGGTGTTTTAGCGATGCATCCTTCTGTTTTGGTTTTAGATGAGCCAACGGCAGGTCTTGATCCTGCAGGACGGGAAGAAATTTTAACCCAGATTAAATCCATATATTTAAAAACAAAAATGACGGTTATTCTGGTTTCGCATTCTATGGAGGATGTGGCAAGATTGGTTCACCGCCTAATTGTTATGAATGGTGGTCGTGTTGCTATGGACGGTACGGTTTCAGAGGTGTTCTCACATGGTAGTGAATTGCGGGGGATGGGACTGAATGTGCCACAGATTCATTTATTGGTGGAAGAACTCATCAGGCGTGGCGTTCCGCTGAATGATAATATATATACGGTGGAAAAGGCAAAGGCGGCGCTGATGGTGTATCTGAACCAACAGAAAAAGGAGACAGAACATGCTTAAGGATATTACATTGGGGCAGTATTTTCCCATTGATTCTGTGCTGCATAAGCTGGATGCAAGAACAAAAATTCTGCTTCTGATTTTTGATATTATTGCGATTTTCATGGCGCAATCGTTTTATAGCTATTGCCTGATTTTGCTGTTTACCGGATTGATTATGATGGCGTCAAAGGTGCCTGTTAAAATGTATTTTAAAGGCTTAAAACCCATTTTGTTCATTGTTATCTTTACGGCAATTTTAAATCTGTTTTTAACAGATGGGCGTGATTTGCCCATTTTTGGATATTCCATCGGTATTACCTTGGAGGGATTGGTGGTTGCAATTAAAATGGCGCTTCGTTTGGTGCTTTTGATTATCGCATCCAGCGTGCTGACCTATACCACATCACCTATGGCGCTGACAGATGGCATTGAAAAGCTTTTAAAGCCGCTTTCTAAAATTGGGTTTCCTGCCCACGAGCTTGCTATGATGATGAGTATTGCCATCCGTTTTATTCCTACACTGATTGAAGAAACGGATAAAATCATGAAAGCACAGCAGGCAAGGGGAGCAGATTTTGACACAGGTTCTTTAATCAAACGCGCAAAATCCTTAGTTCCCATGCTGGTGCCGCTTTTTATCAGCGCATTTCGCAGAGCGGACGAGCTTGCCATTGCCATGGAGAGCAGGTGCTATCGCGGGGGCGATGCAAGAACGCGTCTTAAGGAACTTCATTTTACCAAGACGGATTTATTTGCTGCTTTCGTTTTTTTAGTATTTTTTTCCGCTATTCTTACTTTAGACATCCTATTCTAATGGAGGAATTATGAATCAGAATTATCGAATTACGCTGATGTATAACGGTGCCAACTATGGCGGCTGGCAGGTGCAGAAAAATGCCGTTACCATTCAGGAAACATTGGAAAAAGCATTTTCCACCATATTGCGTCAACCGATTTCGCTCATTGGTGCAAGCCGTACCGATGCTGGTGTTCATGCACTGAATTACACTGCCAATTCTTTTTTTGATACCCAACTTGAAGAACGCAGAATCCTGTCCGGTGTCAATGCGCTTTTGCCGGAGGATATTCGTGTGAAATCCATCGAAAAATGCAGCGAAGACTTTCATGCCCGGTATTCTGCAAAATCCAAAACCTATGTGTATTCTATTGATACCTCAGCGTATGGTGATGTGTTTAAAAAACCATATGTATGGCGTTTTAAGTACCCGCTGAATTTTGAAAATATGCAAAAGTGTACGCCTTTTTTTGTAGGCGTTCATGATTTTTCCGCCTTTATGTCAAAAGGCGGTCAGGCAAAAACCTTTACTCGCGAAATTTATGAATGTACTCTAACAAAAGAGGCAGACTTAATGACTATGAAAATTCGCGGAAACGGTTTTTTGTATAACATGGTCCGGATTATTGCAGGTACGCTGGTCAGCGTGGGACGGGGTTTTCTGTCCTGGGAGGAAATTCCCGATATCCTTTTGTCAAAGGAGAGAGGACGCGCCGGCATTACCGCACCACCGGAGGGATTGATGCTGTATGACATTGAATATGACGCGCTTTTGTAAAGTCTAAATAAACAGAAAGGATGTAGACAAAAAATGAAACAATCTTTAATAAAAAAGATTATTGTTGCGCTTTTGATTGTTGTTGGCATTTTGCTTGTCCTGTTTGTCAGTCGTGAGATAGCGGTCCGTTTCTTTGACTATAAACCTCCGGCAATTTCAGAAAGCAAACAAAGAAAGACAAAGCGCGTTGAATATACGCCTGATACAGGAGAGCGCTATCAGCATGTGGCTACAAACCGCTATATTTATTTTATTAATGTGGATAAGGTTACTGTTTGTGACCAAAGCGGGGACTTTATTTCTGAGATAAAGATTGTAACCTCAAACCCCATCATCAAGCAAAAAGGGAACTATGTTATTGTGGGCGATGTTGGTGGCAACAATGTATATCTTTTAGAAAATGATGACTTAAAAAACACCATTGTTACAAAAGGCAAGCTGGTGGATATTTCTGTCAACGAATCGGGCCATTGTGTGTTGGTAACACAGGGAGATATGCACAAGCGAGATGTGACGGTGTATAATGCCAAAGGAGAGGAGCAGTTCGTCTGGAACTCAGGTAATTTGCTTGTTTTGAGTGCTTGCGTTGCAAATAATAACAAAAATATTGTGATTTCCACTGTGGATACTGCAGATGGAAAAATGAAATCAATTCTTTCCTTTTACAATATTTCCAACGAAACCCCCATTGCAACAGAGGAATATGAAAATGAGCTGATTGCTGCTTTAGAAATTAGCGGTACAAATGTTTTTTGCGTTGGGGACACAAAAACACTTATTTATCGTGTTTCCGGTCACAAAACAGGGGAAATTTTCTATGATGGAAAAATGCTGCTTACATATAAGCCAGAAAAATCCAATCTGGTTTTGGCTTTTTCAGAATCCTCTATAGACGGAAAACGATATGATATTGCAACCTATAACGCAAACGGAAAAGAGATTGGCACCTATGAGCTTGATTCGGAAATTGAATATATCGATTTTTGTGGGGATGCAATTGCCATCAGTCGTGGCAGATTGGTAGATATTATCGATGTGCATGGACGGGAAAAACGACTGATAGACCCAGGTGTGGACATTGAAAGCATCAGCTTTATCGGTAACGGCGCAACAGCGGTAGGTTTTGCGGCAAACGGGGCATACCTGTTTGATGTTACATAAGCCTGTCATCGGAGGTAGGGTATGAGCATTAACTATGTTGATTTAGCAATTGTGGTAATCGTCATCTTTTCTGTAGTTTTTGGGTACAGAAAGGGTTTTTTCAAAACCATAACGGGTCTGGCGGCTTTGGTGCTATCCCTGGTGCTTGCCGTTGCGCTTTATCCCCATGCGACAGAGTTTGTGATGAAAACACCAATTTATGAAACGGTTTATGAGAACACGGCAAGTGTTGTAAAGACACCGCAAACGGATGTGGGCGTTTTGTCAGAATATGGCGTGGGCAAACTAAACTTGCCGGTCAGCATTACCGACAAAATTGAACAAAGCGTAGATAAAACATCAAGCACCGTTACAGAAACTGTGGCAAATTTTGTGGCAACTGCCACAGTAAAACTTGTGAGCATGCTGGGAATTTTCCTTTTGGTGCGCATTGCTTTTTTTGCAGCCACACCTCTGGTGGGACTGATTAAAAAACTTCCCGTTATCGGTTGGGGAGATTCTCTTTTGGGTGCGTTATTCGGATTATTCCGCGGACTATTGATTGTGTATGTCTTGTTGGCGTTTATGACTTTTGCAGCATCAATTGCACCGGAAAGTACGCCGGTTCGCGCTGTAAAACACTCGCAGTTTGCAAAGGTTTTGTACCATGATAATGTTTTGTTGGATTTCATCAATGAAAAATAATCTTTATTTGACATTTTTATCATTCCGCGTTATAATTGATGTTAGAAATTTTTTTGGAGGCGTTACATAATGGAAATTAAAGTTGTTAAAACTACAGTACCGAAGACAAAACCGGCATCAGATGGTTTGGGCTTCGGAAAACATTTCACAGACCATATGTTTGTGATGGATTACAGCGTGGATAAGGGCTGGCATGATGCAAGAATCATTCCTTACGGACCATTATCCTTTGACCCGTCATGCATGGTATTTCACTATGGACAGGCAATTTTCGAGGGTTTGAAAGCGTATAGAGCAGCAGATGGCGGCGTTTTGTTGTACAGACCATTTGAAAACATGAAGCGTTTAAACCGCTCAAATGACAGACTTTGCATTCCGCAGATTGATGTGGATTTTGCAGTAGAAGCTATCACAAAGCTTGTACTTTTAGACCAGGATTGGATTCCGGATGGAGAGGGTACATCCCTTTACATTCGTCCGTTCATCATTGGAACAGATAACGCACTTGGTGTTCATCCGTCAAAAACCTATAAGTTTATCGTGATCTTAAGCCCCGTTGGTTCTTACTATGCAGGCGGCTTGGCACCGGTTAAAATCTGGGTTGAAAGTGAATATGTTCGTGCGGTACGCGGCGGTGTTGGTGCTGCAAAAACTGCCGGTAACTATGCTGCGAGTTTAAAGGCACAGGAGGTTGCAGAGAGCAAGGGATACTCTCAGGTGTTGTGGCTTGACGGCGTTGAGCAAAAATATATTGAAGAAGTAGGCGCTATGAACATTTTCTTCAAAATTGACGGCGAAGTGGTAACCCCGATGCTTAACGGCAGTATTTTGGGCGGTATTACCCGTGATTCCGTTATTGAAGTTTTGCGCGGAAGCGGTTATAAAGTTTCTGAACGCAAAATTTCCATTGATGAAGTACACGAAGCATACAAAAACGGCAAGCTGGAGGAAGTGTTTGGCACCGGTACAGCTGCAGTTATTTCTCCGGTTGGCGAGCTTTGCTACAATGGCGAAAAAATGGTGATTAACAATAATGAAATCGGTGCGGTTTCCCAGATGCTTTATGACACCATTACCGGCATGCAAAAGGGTGCTATTGAAGATAAATATAACTTTACATATCGTATCTAATTTGTTTTTTTCTGCGGTGCTGTTTCAGCACCGCAGATGTTTTCTTATTTTGTTTTTTCTATTTCTTTTTATCAAAACCGACTTTTCCCGTATTCTATTTTGAAACATTTGGAGGATTTTTATGGAATTATCAAACAAAACATTATTAGAGCTGCGTGAAATCGCAAAAACTATGCATATAAAAGGTATTACGAAATTGAAAAAGGAGGAGCTGGTTTTAGAAATTGAAAAAGCAACGAGTAGCGCTGTATCTACACAGACAGTGCCTCAAAGCGCTCCCGTTGAAAAAAAGGTGCAAAAACGGTCAGAGTTGACTGTGTCCGGCGAGGACAACATTGTCAGTGGCATTTTAGAGGTTTTGCCGGACAACGGATTTGGCTTTTTGCGGGGAGAAAATTATCTTTCCACACCGAAGGATGTTTATGTTTCCCCAACACAAATTCGTCGATTTAATTTAAAAACAGGAGATAAGGTAACCGGTATTGCAAGACCGCCCAAGGAGGAGGAACGATTTCCTGCTTTGATTTATGTGCAGCATGTAAATGATGACACGCCGGATAAGGCAATGCGTAGAAAGCCCTTTGAATATTTAACGCCGATTTTTCCAAAAGAGCGTATCCGGTTAGAACGCAATCCTCAGGACTATGCTATGCGGTTGGTCGATTTGCTTGCGCCCATCGGAAAAGGGCAGAGAGGGCTGATTGTTGCACCGCCAAAAGCGGGAAAAACCACACTTTTAAAGGATATTGCAAATAATATTGAAGCCAATCATCCTGAAGTGACCTTAATTGTGCTTTTAATCGATGAACGACCGGAAGAAGTGACGGATATGAAACGCTCTATCAAGGGCGATGTGGTGTATTCTACCTTTGACCAGGTTCCAGAACATCATGCAAAGGTGGCTGAAATTGTGCTGGAGCGGGCGCAACGATTAGTGGAGCAAAATAAAGATGTAGTGGTGCTGTTAGACTCAATCACGAGACTTGCGCGGGCGTATAACTTAACAGTTCCGCCCTCGGGCAGAACGCTTTCCGGCGGGTTGGATCCCAGCGCGCTGCACAAACCAAAAAAATTTTTTGGAGCGGCAAGAAATATTGAAAACGGCGGAAGTCTGACCATTTTGGCAACGGCGTTGATAGAAACGGGCAGCCGCATGGATGATGTGATTTTTGAGGAATTTAAGGGAACAGGCAATATGGAGCTTCACCTGGACAGAAAACTGCAGGAAAAGCGAATTTTCCCTGCGATAGACATGAACAAGTCGGGCACTCGAAAAGAAGAATTGTTGCAAACAAAATGCGAACTTGAAGCCGTTTGGACCATTCGACGGGAACTTTCCAGTCAAACCACACAAGATGTGACAGAGCACCTTATCAACCAGTTGATTCGCACCAAAAATAATGAAGATTTTGTGGAATTGATTTTAAATTCCAATGATAAAAAATAATTTCAAAAAATAAAAAAATGTATAATCCCAAAGTCATGTTTGCATAATAGTATTGAGCGTAAAGATGTGCTCAAATAAAACTTTAACTGTTCTTTGGGAGGAAAAACATGAACAATCAAAATCAGAACCAGAACAACAGCCAAAACAAAAACCAGAATAACCAGAACCAAAACAACCAGAACAACAATCAGAACAAAAATCAGAACAATCAGAACCAGAACAGAAGTCAAAACAGAGATCAGTACTAATCGTTTCGGTTCAAGAAAAGCCGCCTTATATAAGGCGGCTTTTTTTCTTAATTTTCTTCCGTTGGCAAAATGTGATTTTCGTAATCGCTGACATTCAAACGCTCCAGTTTCCGCTTTTGGCGATAAGCCAGAGGTGTTACATTTTCGTGTTTTCTGAAAATGTCGTTAAATCGCTGTTGACTGGAAAATCCGACCATTTTTGCCACCTCAGCCACCTTAATATCCGTATTTTCCAGATATTCCTTTGCAGCCTCGATGCGAACCTTTAAAATGTAGCTTTTTGGACTGATGCCGAATTTATCCTTAAAAGAATGTGCAAAATAACTGTCAGACAGGAAAATATATTTTGCAACTTGTGTCAGCGTCAAATTCTTATCATAGTTATTGTCGATATACTCTTTTGCTATGTTTAGCAGCTCATGAAGCTTTAGGTTACGGTTTTTTGCACTTTGTTCCCATTCCTGTTTCAATGTTCGGGACAAAAGTACAAACAATTCCAAAATTAAAAGACAACTTAAAAAATCGCCCCATACCTGAAACTTCATCCGTTCCCTTAAAATACGGCTCATAACATGAATAATGTCATTTTTCTTAGACAGTGTCAGGTACAGATAGTCGCCGGTTGCCTCATCTTCGATATACTCAATGAAATCGTTTAAAGAAATATGACTGTCCAGCTCGTTTTTTTGCGTTTTAAAAGTAAAGCTTAAAACAATAAATTCACACACATCTGATTTGACAATAAACTTGTGTGAACGCCCCGGCTTAATGATAACAATGGAGTGGGGCGACATATTTACATCGATGCCTTCAATCTGAAAAATAGCAGAGCCTTTTTTAATGTATACCATTTCAAAATGGTCATGGCGGTTTGCCGTCATGGACCAATTGGTATCGTGAATTTT
>JAZPYM010000095.1:0-4088 GCA_045544215.1 Congzhengia sp. | reverse complement strand
CTTTGTCATATCTGTAGTTACAAAACCGGGGGCAATTGCATTACAGCAAACATTTTTTGATGCAAATTCTCTTGCTGTAACCTTTGTTAAAGCAATGACACCTGCTTTTGAAGAAGAATAATTCACCTGACCTGCTGTTCCCAAAAGAGCAGACACAGAAGATATATTGATGATTTTTCCGTACTTTCTCTTTATAAAGTTTCTGCCACATGCCTTAATCATATTAAAGCAACCTTTAAGGTTCGTGTTTATAACATCATCGAACTCTTCATCACTCATTGAAATCAAAAGATTGTCACGGGTTATACCTGCATTGTTTACAAGAATATCTATACCGCCAAAGGTTTCCGTTATAGCTTTTACTGTTTCTTTACATTCTTCTGATTTTGCTACATTGCATTTATAGATTTCTGCGCGAACGCCTTGTTTTTCTGCATTTGCTTTTACGATGTTCGCAGCCTCTTCATTACCGTTATAGATAATTGCTACATTAACGCCTTGGCTTGAAAATTTCTCTGCGATTGCCGCACCAATACCTCGTGATGCACCTGTTATAACAGCAACTTTTCCTTTAAGCATTATTCTTCACCGCCTCCACAGTTTCTGCAAGTGTTTCAGCATTTTCGACTGAATAAACATTTACTTCTTTTGAAATTTTCTTAATAAGTCCTGAGAGAGTTTTACCGGGGCCTACTTCAATAAAATCTGTAAATCCGTCTGCAATCATATTCTCGATTGTTTCCTGCCACTTTACAGGAGATTGCATCTGCATTTTAAGTGTCCTAACACTTTCATCACCATAAGGCTTGGCAGTAAGATTTGCATAAACCGGTATTTTGGGTGTTACGATTGCATAGTTTGCAAGCTCGGCTTCAAATTTTTCAGCAGCTTCACTCATAAATGGTGAGTGAAAGGCGCCGCTTACTGCAAGTGGAATACATCTGCCGCCGAGTTCCTTTACCTTTTCTTCAAAGGCAGGCATACTGCTTTTTAAACCTGATACTACTGTCTGCCCGGGGCAGTTATAATTTACTGCATAGAGCTTATCGAATTCCGCAGCAGTTTTAGTAACAGTTTCGCTGTCAAGTTTCAAAACTGCACACATTGCGGCATTTTCAGGATCAGACGCATCATTCATAAATTGTCCACGAGAAGTAACGATTTTGAATCCGTCAAGGTAGGAGTAACTCTCAGCATATGCCAGTGCTCCTATCTCGCCGAGAGAAAAACCTGCAACTCCATCTGCATAAATGCCTTTTTCATTAAGCATTAATGCAGCTGAAAGCTCTACAAGATACATGCAAGGCTGAGTGTTTGCCGTGATTTTTAATTCTTCGTCAGTTCCCTCAAATGATTGTTTCATTGTACCAGGACGAACTTCTTCTGCATCATCATATAATTTTTTTGCTGCTGTTCCTATTTCGTACAAGGATTTTCCCATACCTGAGTATTGAGAACCCTGTCCTGAGAAAACAAATGCTATTTTACCCATTTTTTTGCTCCATTCAATATATTTTCAGCTTCGCATACAATGTCGTTTATTATATCCGAAGCATTTTCTTCTTTGTTAACTAAACCTGAAATCTGACCTGCCAGGAAGCAGCCTTTTTTACTGTCGCCATCTACAACAGCAGCTCTGAGTGAACCAACTGCATACTTTTCAAGTTCTTCATCGCTTATATCAGAATATTCAAGCTTTTGATAGCCTCTTGAGAACGGACTTTTAAGACTTCTTACAGGATGACCTAATCTTCTTCCTGTAACTATGGTTGCCGTGTCATTTGCTTTTAAAATTTTGTCTTTATATTCACGGCTTATATTACATTCGTGTGCTACCAAAAATCTCGTTCCGATTTGAACACCTACGCCACCTAACATCATAGCGGCAGCCATTCCTCTGCCGTCAGCAATACCGCCTGCGGCAATGACGGGAATGTTCACGCTGTCACAAACCTGCGGAACAAGTGCCATAGTAGTCATTTCGCCTACATGTCCGCCTGATTCACCGCCTTCTGCTATAACTGCATCTGCACCGCTTCTTTCTACAAGCTTTGCAAGAGCAGACGATGCTATAACAGGAATGACTTTTACACCGGCTTCTTTCCACATAGGTATGTACTTTTCAGGATTACCTGCTCCTGTGGTAACAACTGCCACTTTCTTTTCTGCAATAAGTTTTGCAATTTCATCAATATTTTCGCCCATAAGCATTATGTTTACACCAAAGGGCTTGTCAGTCAGCTTTCGTGCTGTGTCAATCTGTTCCGAAAGCCAACCGACATTACCGTTCGCAGCAGAAATAATGCCAAGTCCACCACCGTTTGACACAGCGGAAGCAAGGTGAGCATCAGATATATGTGCCATACCTCCTTGCAGAATAGGGTGCTTTATTCCAAGCATTTCACATATTGGTGTATTTAACATTATTCCACGCTCCTTTTTTCACTTACGCTTTCTTAGAATCGATGTATGCAACCAATTCTTTTACGCTTTTGCCTGCTTCAGCGGGTTTAATTTCAATACCAAATTCGTCTTCCATTTCCATCATGATTTCAACAGCATCAAGAGAATCAACGCCGAGGTCTTCAAATGTTGTTGCCTCTGTGATTTCTGCTGCATCCATTTCAAGATGTTCTGCCAATAATTCCTTTACTTTTTCGAGTGTCATAATTAGTTCCTCCTAAAATAATAAAATATAAAAATTAAATAAATTAATTTTTTACCATTTCATAACGCAAGCAGCACTGGACAGGCCGCCGCCAAAGGCTGACATTACTATATTGTCACCTTTTTTAAGTTTTCCTGATTTTACAAGCTCATCAAAAGCTATTGCAACACTTGCCGATGAGGTGTTGCCGTATTTTTCTATATTTACTACAAATTTATCAATAGGCATTTTAAGACGCTTTGCGGCGTATTCGATAATTCTGATATTTGCCTGATGAGTTACAATGTAATCAATGTCTGAAAGTTCAAGTCCGGCATCCTGGGTTACCTTATTAATATCTGCAACAATTTTACTTACCGCAAATTTAAAGGTTTCCTGACCATCCATAAATATATAAGGATGCTTAATTTCTCCTTCGTAAAAAGGTGAACTGCCCGAAAATGACGGAATCTCAATCACTTCATTTCCGCCACTTGTGTAAAGCATAGACGAAAGATATCCATCACCCTGTTCGATAACAAATGCACCTGCACCATCACCAAAAATAACGCAGGTTCCTCTGTCGCTCCAATCAATAAGCTTTGAGAGTCTTTCACTTCCTATAACCAAAGCTTTTTTTACATTTCCACGCATTATGTAAGAAACTGCCGTATCAAGTGCAAATAGAAATCCGCTACACGCTGAATTTACATCAAATGCAGGACAATTTGCTCCAATAGCCTTTTGAACCATCCCGGCAACGGTAGGGCACAAAGTTTCAGAAGAAATTGTTGCAGCAACAATTAAATCGATATCCGAACCTGAAATTCCTGCCGAAGCAAGAGCCTGCTCTGCTGCATGGATAGCAAAATCTGCGGCTGTTTCATTAACTGAAATATGTCTTTCCTTAACTCCCACACGCTGCATTATCCATTCATCCGATGTATCTACCATTTTTGATAAATCATCATTCGTAACAATTTTCTCAGGAACATATGCTCCTGTACCGAGAATTTTTATAGACACTATAGTACATCCTTTCCTTAGCACACTGTGTGCTGTAAGTTTTTTTCGGGAATTAAACAATTCCCGACACGATTTTACAATATTCAGCACACAGTGTGCTGAATATTTTTTAAACAGAGAATTTCTCTCTGCTTAAAAATTTTTATTTAGCTTTTAATCCATTCAAAATAAATTTAAACCCGTATCTGTATCTTTTAAGTGCTTCCTGCAAGGGCAGCTTTCTTCCGATTGCATCTGTGTTAAATCCTCTTATGAAGCACCATATCGCATAACTTGTCATATCAGGATCGACTTTTATGATAAGCCCCTTTTCCATAGCATAGTTAAGGATTTTTGTAATTTCTTCAGTCCACCATTTATAATTGCTTTCGGAAACAGAATCATTTTCAAAAACATAATGAGCAAAATTCATTCT
>JAZPYM010000094.1:0-2065 GCA_045544215.1 Congzhengia sp. | reverse complement strand
TTTTTTATGGTGGAGCCGAGGAGAGTCGAACTCCTGTCCGAAAACACTTCCGATTCAGGCGCTCCGGGTGCAGTTTGTGATTAAAAATTCCCGCCGCCTGAGGTTCACAAACAACCCTCAGGGTTTGGTAGCTTCATAGGTCATGGCAGCTGCAAAGCTTAGGCTGCTCACGTTCACCGCAAAATGATGCCTTGACCCCAAGACGCGGTAATCTCAGGCAAGACAGCCGCCTAATTAGGCAGCGTAAGCTAAATCGTATTTGTCGATTATATTTAATTTGCGGATTTTTAAGTGGCCCCGCACCACTACCCGCTCCCAAATGTTCTGTGTCCCCGTCGAAACCATTACGGCCCCTTAAGCACATATTTAATTATACTATGTTGCTGCTCCCTCGTCAATGGTTTTATTTTGACAGATTTGTAAATTTTTTATTCTTATCCGAAAGTACTGTAGCTGTCTTTTGCAATTTCCGTAATAGCCTGAATCGCAACATCTACTTCTTCCTCTGTGTTAAAGTAACCGAAACTAAACCGCACACAGCCTTGTTTTTCTGTGCCCAGCGTTTTGTGTGCCAAAATGGCACAATGCAGCCCTGCGCGCACCGCAATATCATACTTGTCATTTAAAATTTGTGCCACCTCAACACAATCCATTCCGTCAATATTGAGTGCAGAAATTGCCGTTTTGTTATTTGTTCCGTAAAGGGTGACATTGGGGATTTCACGGATCGCATTATCAAAACGGGCACACAGCATTTCTTCGTGTTTGCGAATGGTATCGATTCCTGTGTTTAAAATGAATTTTACGCCTTGCCCCAAACCGGCAATGGCAGGGATATTTTGTGTTCCGCTTTCCAGTCTGTCCGGCATCATTTCGGGCTGCATCGCGCTTTCAGACAAACTGCCTGTTCCGCCCTCTATAATGGTGTTTAGCTTCAGCCCTTCCCGCACATAAAGCCCGCCGGTTCCCATAGGGCCCATCAGCCCCTTGTGACCGGGAAAAGCCAAAAGGTCTATATCTCTTGCGTCAATATCAACCACCCCTGCGCTTTGTGCGCTGTCCACCATCAGTAGCACATTATGCTTGTGTGCAATTTCAGCTGCCTGCTGGATATCATAAATTGCACCGCAAACATTGGAGGAGTGTGTCATGCAAATGAGCCTTGTGTTTGGACGAATCATTTTTTCAAGTTTTAAAAGGTCAAGCTCTCCACGCTTATTTCCCCAGAGCACAGAGGTTGTAATTCGTTTTTGCTTTATATAAGCCTGCATGGGGCGCAAAACGGAATTGTGTTCCATAGAGGTAAAAATTGCATGATCTCCATAGGACAGGACTCCTTTGATTCCCATATTTAATGCATGGGTTGTGTTGGTTGCAAATGCAATCTGTTCTGGCTTTGAAATGTGAAATAGCTGTGCCAGCAACTCTTTGGTTTCAAATAAAATTTCGTTAGACGAAATAGCAGCCTGATACCCACCTCGTCCGGCATTGATGCTGTGGTTTACCAAGCCGTCTATCATTGCTTCATAAACGCAACGCGGCTTTTGAAAGCTGGTTGCAGCGTTATCAAAATAAATCACATATAATCCCCCTTTTTCTCTTTAGTATAGAATATGCCAAAGTTTTTTTAATGTTCTTGTCAAATTGTTTTACCCGTCGTCATATACTGTAGCAGAAGAAAGAAAGAGGTGTTTTGCATGGCAATGTCTTTAGACAGCATTTTAAAATCTATTAACAAATCCAAACTGGAGGAATTGAAAAAAAAGGCAGAAAATGGGGAATTATCCCAGATGCTAAGCTCTATAGATACAGAAAAAGCAAATCATATGATTCGCGAATTTGGTTTAGAGGAGCAAGCAAAAAAATTAGATTTAGAAAAGCTGGTACAGGAAGTAAAGAAAAATCCGCAAATGATAGAAACCCTGAAAAAAATGCTATAGCATAAGGAGGGAACCATATGGCAGAGGATAATAGTGAATTAATAAAGACGCTGATGGGAATGCTGGGGGACAACCCGGAACAAAAAATTGCGTCGGCGCTTTCCTCCCTTGGCATTGGGAGTGAA
>JAZPYM010000093.1:0-3875 GCA_045544215.1 Congzhengia sp. | reverse complement strand
TATGTTTCCCCTTTGATAATCACCCGAGCGGTACCATCCTTGGTCATCACCATGGGAGGCTTTGGCAGGCGGTTATAATTGCTTGCCATGGAATAATGATACGCGCCGGTTGACAAAACCGCCAGAATATCCCGTGGCATTAAGGGCTGTACCATTACATGCTCACCCAGCAAATCTCCGCTTTCGCAGCATCTGCCTGCGACGGTGGCACAAAAGGTCTTTTCATCCCCCGCCCGGCCTGCGTTTACAAAGGTGTACGGCGCCTGGTACAAACAATACCTGGGGTTGTCCGCCATACCGCCGTCCACGGTAACATAAGTGCGAACGCCGGGAATTTCTTTTAAAGCGCCAACGGTATAAAGGGTTATCCCTGCAGCGCCCACAATGCTTCTGCCCGGCTCGATATAAAGCTTTGGCAGAGAAAGTCCCAAATCCGTTGCGGTTTTTTCCACGGTTTTGCAAAGCGCCCTGCAAATCCCCGCATAGTCTACAGCGCCGTCTGTTTCTTCATAGGCAATACCAAAGCCGCCGCCTAAATTCAGCTCCCGCACCTCTGCGCCCAGCGCCGTTTTCAGCTCTAATATAAAATGCATCATAGTTTCAGCCGCTAAAACAAAGGAGTCTTCCTCAAAAATCTGGGAACCGATATGGCAATGCAGCCCGCAAAAATCAATATGCCCCAAAGAACGCGCCAAAGCCACTGCCTGTGTGGCTTCGCCGGTACCCAGCGCCACGCCGAATTTGGAATCCACCTGCCCTGTACGGATGGCAGCATGGGTGTGAGCATCAATGCCGGGGGTAATCCGCAAAAGAACGGAGGCGGTTTTACCCATGTCCTTTGCCAAATCGTTCAAGCGCAAAAGCTCAAACTCGTTGTCCACCACGAACCTGCCAACCCCGAAAGAAAGCGCCATAGAAAGCTCGCTGTCGGTTTTGTTGTTGCCGTGGAAAAACACCTTTTCCATGGGAAAATCCACAGATTTTGCGGTATAAAGCTCCCCGCCGGACACCACATCAAGCCCCAGCCCCTCCTGGTTGATTAGTTTCAAAAGCGCACCGGTAGAAAGGGCTTTTCCCGCGTAAAGCACCTGGGAATCCCCCCGATAGCTTTCTTTCATAGCGGCAACAAAGCAGCTGCAGTTTTCCCGCAGGGTTGCCTCGTCCAGCACATAAAGCGGGGTGCCGAACTCTTTTGCAAGCAAAAGGGCGTCACATCCGCCGATGGTAAGATGGTTTTTATCGTTTACAGTAATATGGTTAGAAACAAACATAAATGTCCTCCAAACGCTTGGTCTAATATTGTTATTTTACCAAAAATGGCGACGGATGTCAATTTGTATTTGACATTTGTGGAAAATATGTTAAAATTAAAAGTTAGAGCATATAAAACCCATTATTGGAGGAATTTTTTTGGAGAATCAGAATTTAATCAGAAATATTGCAATTATTGCCCATGTTGACCACGGCAAAACCACCTTGGTGGACGCCATGTTTAAAAACAGCGGCATGTTCCGTGACAACGAGCAGGTGGCAGACAGAGTGATGGACTCCGGCGATTTGGAGCGGGAACGCGGCATTACCATTTTGTCGAAAAACACATCTGTGATGCACAAGGGCACCAAAATCAACATCGTGGACACCCCGGGACATGCGGATTTCGGCGGCGAGGTAGAGCGCGTGTTGGGCATGGTTGAGGGTGTTTTATTGGTGGTTGACGCCTTTGAGGGCGCTATGCCCCAGACCAGATTTGTGCTGAAAAAGGCGTTGGAGCTGGATTTAAAACCTATCGTAGTAATTAATAAAATTGACCGTCCCCAAGCCAGATGCGAGCAGGTAATCGACGAGGTACTGGATTTGTTTATCGACCTTGGCGCAACAGACGAGCAGGCGGATTTCCCTGTGGTTTACGCCTCTGCAAAGCAGGGCATTTGCGGTCTTTCCGAACACGATTTGGCGGACGATTTAACTCCGCTGTTTGATGTGATATTAGAGCATGTGCCAGCCCCCGACGGTGCAGCAGACCAGCCGCTGCAGGTGCGGATTGCAAACATTGACTATGACGAATATATCGGCAAAATTGCCGTTGGTAAAATTGCCCGTGGTACTGCCCGTTACGGCACTACTGTCACGCTTTGCTGCACAGACGGCGCCACAAAAAATGTGAAAACCGGCAGAATTTATACCTTTGAGGGATTAACCCGCAAAGAAGTGCAGGAAGTGCCCGCAGGAGATATCATCTGCATTTCCGGCCTTGGTAATTTTAACATTGGCGAAACCATTTGCGACACCGATTGCATCGATCCGCTGCCCATTATTCAGGTGGACGAGCCTACCATTTCTATGAATTTTATGGTAAACAACAGCCCATTTGCAGGGCAGGAGGGCGAATTTGTGACAAGCCGTCACATCCGCGACAGACTGTTCCGTGAACTTGAAACCAATGTAAGCTTAAAGGTGGAGGAAACCGACAGCGCTGATTGCTTTAAGGTTTCCGGCAGAGGAGAACTGCACCTTTCCATTTTGATTGAAACCATGCGGCGCGAGGGATACGAATTTCAAGTATCCCGCCCACAGGTTATTTTTAAAGAGAAAGACGGCAAGATCCTTGAGCCAATGGAACGCCTTGTGATTGATGTTCCCGAGGAATTTTCCGGCAGCGTAATCGAAAAATTAGGTGTGCGCAAGGCACAAATGGAAAACATGCAGCCCACATCTGATAGCTATATGCGGCTGGAATTTGTGATTCCCTCCAGAGGCCTGATTGGCTACCGCAACGAATTTTTAACCGATACCAAAGGCAACGGCGTGATGAACTCTATTTTGGAGGGTTTTGACGAATACAAGGGTGAAATGAACACCCGAAACCGCGGCTCTATGATTGCCTGGGAAAGCGGCACCACCGTGGCATACGGACTTTTAAATGCCGAGCTGCGCGGCGCGCTGTTTTTAGGTCCCGGCGTCAAGGTTTACGAGGGCATGATTGTAGGCGAAAACGCCAAAAACGAGGACTTAACCGTCAATGTCTGCAAGAAAAAGCATGTGACCAACATGCGTGCCGCAGGCAGTGACGATACCGTAAAATTAACCCCGCCCGTGAACATGAGCTTAGAGCAGTGTTTAGAGTTTATCTCCGACGACGAGCTGGTGGAAATTACCCCCGAAAGCATCCGCTTGAGAAAACGAATTTTGTCCAAGGCAGACAGGGACAAGCTTGCCGGCAGAATGAAAAAGGGACTGTAGCATTTTGCTACAGTCCTTTTTTTTATTCTGTGTGCGTACTTTACTGCAGCCACTTTTTGGGCTGGACGGAAAATAGCACAGATTGGACAAACTGAGCGAAAGTATGGCGTAGCCTTACTTTCGGCTACCCGAAGGCGTACGAGGGTACGCCGAGAGGCGAAGTTTGTTCAAAACACAAGGCAACAAAAAACAGAAGGAATTCGCAAAATGCGAATTCCTTCCTTAATTTTTACAGTATTTTCTATTATTAATAGAAAAAACGGCTTTGTAATGCACTTTTCTTTGCCTTGTGTGGTCTGTGCATTTTACTACAGCCTTCCCCCCACCCTTACGGCAGCTTGTGAAACACCTCGAAATACGCTTTGGGGTGGGCACAAACGGGACAAACCTCCGGCGCCTCGGTTCCCTCATACAAATGCCCGCAGTTGCGGCAAATCCAAATGGTTTTGCCCTCCTTGGTAAACACCCGATTGTCTTTTACATTGGCAAGCGCCCGCAAAAACCGCTCTTCGTGCTCTTTTTCAATGGCAGCCACCTGGGTAAACAGGTTGGCAATCCGCACAAAGCCCTCCTCTTCTGCCACCTTGGCAAACTCCGGATACATCTGGCGCCACTCGCTGTTTTCCCCTGCCGCC
>JAZPYM010000092.1:0-21433 GCA_045544215.1 Congzhengia sp. | reverse complement strand
AACTTTGGCAAAATAACCGGACTTGCTATTGACAAGGGAGTTCAGATTGCCTACCGTCCAAAGCAGAACGGAGTTGTTGAGCTTTCGTCTATTCAGTTTGATAAACGTGCACAATGGCACATTCATCAAATAGATGCAAAGCCAACAGGCGACTGGGCAGATTATTTGCGAGGTGCAACCTGGGCGCTCTCTAAAAGACATACATTAAATGTGGGGCTTTGCGGTGTTGTAGAGGGAACACTTCCAATCGGAGGCTTATCCTCATCGGCGGCAGTTATTATTGCCTTTTTATCGGCTCTTTGTCGAGTTAACGATATTCATCTGACCGAACAGGAAATGATACTTACAGCTCAAGATGCAGAAAATAACTACGTTGGTGTTGACTGCGGAAAGCTTGACCAAAGCTGTGAGGTATATTCTAAAAAAGAACATTTGTTGTATTTAGATACGAAAGATGACACATACGAGCTTATTCCTACTCTTCCGAGTATGAAACCGTATAAAATAGCTATTTTTTTCTCGGGTGTTGAGCGAACCTTAGCCGGCTCAGCTTATAATATGCGTGTTGACGAGTGTAAAAGTGCGGCATATGCATTAATGGCATACGAGGGAATGCAATACGGAAAATTCAACGAAACATTCTTAAGAGACGTTCCGTATGATGTCTTTTTAAAGCACAAGGACAAGCTACCTGATAACTGGCGCAAGCGTGCAGAACATTGGTATTCAGAATTTATGCGTGTAGAAAAAGCAGCTGAGGCATGGAGATGCGGCGATATTGATACCTACGGAAAACTATCGTTTGAAAGCGGAGAATCTTCAATAACTCAGTGGGAAACAGGCTCTCCTGAATTAAAAACTCTCTACGAGCTTATGACTAAAACCGACGGAATTTACGGCGGAAGATTCTCGGGAGCAGGCTTTAAGGGCTGCTGTATGGCGTTAATTGACCCTAAATTTGAAGAATCTATAGTTACTAAGATCAGCGAAGAATATTTAAAGCAATTCCCAAATCTTGAAGGAAAATATTCGGCGCACATATGCGCCAGCGCGAACGGAGTGAGCTTATGAAGTGTTTGTTTTTAGCGGCAGGTTATGCCACAAGATTGTATCCGCTGACAGAGAATTTTCCAAAGCCGTTGCTTACAGTGAACGGAAAATCAATATTAGACCATCTAATTGAGGATATTGATACATTAGGCTTAGTAGACGAATACGTTGTAATATCTAACCACAAATTTGTTGACCATTTTAAAAGATGGGCAGATGCGTCTGATTATCCTATTACTGTTGTCGACGACAGAACAAGCAGTAACGAAACCCGTCTTGGTGCTGTGCGTGATATTCAGTTTGCAATTGATGAGCTGTCGCTAGATGACGATATGCTTGTTTTAGCTGGCGACAATCTTTTAGACTTCAGTCTGACTAAATTTATAAAGTATGCGAAAGAAAAGAATGCCTCCTGCATTATGCGCTATTACGAGGCAGATGCAAAACGTCTTGCAAAAAGCGGTGTAGCAACTATTGATGAAAATGACTTGATTACCGAAATGGAAGAAAAACCATCAGAGCCTAAATCAAACTGGTGCTGTCCTCCGTTTTATTACTATACCAAAGATGATGCCCGCTTAATTGCTAAGGGAATAGAGGCAGGCTGTGGTGTAGATGCTCCGGGCAGCTATATCGCGTGGCTTTGCGGTCAGGCAAAGGTTTATGCCATGGAAATGCCTGGCAAACGCTATGATATAGGAAATCTTGAAAGCTATGAAAAAATTCAGAAAGAATACAATGGAATTAAATACTGAGTCAAAACATTTTTTAGATAATAAAACAGTTTTTGTAACCGATGCGGTAGACTTTGAAGATATTTAAACAATTGTCGGCTCTATTTTCAGAATTAAAGGAGAAAAAAATGAAACAGGTTGAAAATTTATTATTATCTTTGGTGCGAGCCGCAATTGGTAGTGAAAGCACCAACCTTAATCCACCGGCAGATGAGGATTTAAATGGAGTGCTTGAATTGGCAGGACAGCACTCTTTAGCACCATTGGTCTTAGATGTTTTACTGAAACACAATTTAATATCTGATAAAGAGCTGGCAAAAAAATGCAGGGGTGTTTTGTTTGCATCTGTTGTTCAGCAAGAAAGGCAAAGCTACGAGCAAAAAAAAATTTCTAAAATATTTGAAGAGAGTCAAATCCCCTACATACATTTAAAAGGATCGGTAATGGAAAATTATTATCTTGAGCCGTGGCATAGAACCCGCTGTGATGTTGATGTTTTAGTAAAAAATGAAGATTTAGAAAAAGCGAGGCATAAATTAGAGGAAAACGGGTATAAATTTTATGTGCAGAGTTCTCACGATGTATCAATGTTTTCACTTTCAGGCATAAATATTGAATTGCATTATCATACAATCGAAAAAGAACGCGCAGGCAATTCAAATCAGGTGCTAGACGAAATATGGAGATATGCTAAGTCTAAAAACGGCGGATATGAATATGAGCTGTTTGATGAAATGTTTTATTTTTATCATGTGGCACATATGGCAAAACACTTTGAAAACGGCGGTTGTGGAGTGCGTCCATTTATAGATTTGTGGATATTAAATCACAAGCTGGAGTTTGACCCGCATAAACGAGAAGAGCTTTTAAAAAAAGGTGATTTGCTTAAGTTTGAAAAAGAAATAAAATGCCTTTGCGAAATATGGCTGTCTAAAAAAGAATCAAATCCTTTTTCTGATATGTTAAGCGATTTTATTTTCTCGGGCGGTGTGTATGGTAATTTAACAAACTTTGTAAAAATAAATCAGCAGAAAAAAGGCGGTAAGTTAAGGTATATGCTTTGGCGTATTTTCTTGCCATATGATATGATTAAATTTCAATATCCGATACTTAAAAAACATAAGATTCTTTTACCGATTATGCAGGTATGCAGATGGATAAATGCTATTTTCCACGGTCGTATAAAAAAGTCGATAAACGAGATGAATACTAGTAAAAATATCACTATGGAGCAGGATAATGTAGCGCATTTGTTATGGGAAAGAATGGGATTGTAAGGGGATGAATGAACTGAGAAAATATAGTCGAATAATAATTTTTGCCTTGTGTGTTATTCTGACGATGGTGTATATTTTTAGTAATTCTTTAAAAAGTCAGGAAAAATCAAATGATACAAGCACAAAAATTACCGAGCAAATTAAGCCTATTATTGACCCTGAGGATAAAATTCCGCACAAGGAGTTAAATCATAAGGTGCGTAAAACGGCACATTGCATAGAATTTGGAGTTTTAGGCATTTTTTTAGCCCTGCTTTTTGATGGCATTAAAAAATGCTTTAACAAGACCGATGTTTTTGCGCCTTTAATGCTTGCTCTTTCTACGGCGGTGGCTGATGAGTACATACAGACATTTAACGACAGGGGCAGTCAGGTCGAGGATGTCTTAATTGACTTTGGTGGCGCAATAGTCGGATTATTTTTAGTATTTATATTTTCTATGGTACTTTATAAAAGGTCAAAAACTTAAAAATTTGTTTTAGTATATAAAAACAATCTACTCTTAAAAAACTTGATTTGGGGTAGATTGTTTTTTATTTTCATATAAATAATTTATTTTATAAAATTATAAGTACTATACACACCAGTACCACAAAATAACCTAAAAAAGTAAAGGTGTTTTTTGCCTATCGTCAACAGAAAAGACTTTGTTATATTTTAAATCACAATTCTGTATTCATACCCTCTTTCATTTACGCCAATACCTTTAACTGTATCAAGTTCTGATAACAATTTTCCGGCTTTTTGAGATACTTCTTTGAACAACTTGTCTTTAAATAGTATTTTGGAAATACAGTAAAAAGAGAACTGTTCAGTATCGCTTCCGTAAAAATACTCAAATTCAAGTGACATTGCATTTCACATCCTTGTAAATAAAAAAAGACCTCCAATTAGGTCTGTAATCTGATTATATAACACCATACACATTATTCAATTAAAATATGCTACAGGTTGCGTTATTACGGCGATATTCGGTTTTTAGTGCAGCGGTTGCTCCATCAATATTTGGTCTATTTTCTGTCGATACGAGGTCGTAGCAGAGCAAAAAGCAAGAACTACCTATGACAATATTTTAAGAGTTTCCGATGACCCCGATGTGAATCGCGTCATTTCCTATTTAAGACAGCGCGAAATTAACCATTTCCAGCGTTTTGGTGAAGCACTTGATAAAATGCAGGAAAAATTAAAATGTAAGCCGGTTAAGGGAACGGGAATTAAAAAAAATGGTGATTAAAAACGAGTCATTTCTTTGATTAGTCAATACTTTGTAGGCACACAAAAATAATATGTAAAGCTGTCTGTTCGAGCTTGTATTGAACAGGCAGTTTTTTGTTTTTGCATAGGTCTTATATATTGAAGTAAGTGAATTATCTGATATTTTAATATAAAATTAACAATATTTGAATGTAATATTAACAATTTCCTTTTGCTATTGAAAATTTAATTTTAGTGCTTTATAATGTAAAAAAAATAAAAATATTAAAAGGTAAATTGTTATTTTATTAAATAAAAAAAGACGAAAGGAATACATAATGCGAAGAAAACATATTTCAAAAGATTTAGCTTCCGCAACGGAAAAGCTGCAAAAAAAGTTAACATCTTTCCCTAAGGATTTCAAAGGGTATTCTAAAAAGAAAAAGATTCTGATTATAGCCTGTGTCATTGCTATATTTGCTACTATTGCATTTGGAATGTCTGCAGGAAAAACCAGAGATGTCATAAATATCGTTGGGACAGAAAGCGCTGTTGAAAAACGCAATATAACGTCTACAATTACGGGTTCTTCGGTAGTAAAACCAAAGGATCAATACTCCATTACATCGCTTGTTTCCGGTGATATTATTTCAGCAAATTTTGAACAAGGTGACATAGTAGAAGAAGGGGATATTCTCTATCAGATAGATTCTTCTGACGCTCAAAATTCAATAGAAAACGCGAATATTTCCTACCAGCGTTCGCAAATGGATTATGATAAAGCACAAAAAAACTACGACGATTTAACTATAAAAGCTCCTTTTTCAGGAACAGTGAGAAAACTATATGTAAAAGCGGGAGATACAGTATCGCAAGGGACGAAAATCGCTGATATGTATGATGATTCTACTCTTACCCTCACAGTTCCTTTTAATGATACAGATGCGCAAAACATTCTTTTGGGTAACAGTGCTATAGTGAGAATTTCATCAAATGGCGAATTTCTAAACGGAACTGTAATCGGAGTTGCTTCCTCCGGCTACGCAACTGTAGGGAATATGATAGTGCGTACTGTAAAAATAGAGGTTCAAAATCCGGGGGCTTTGACAAATTCGGAAATGGCAACAGCAGAAGTTGGAAATGTTTCCAGCATTGACAAGGGAACTTTTGAATATGTCTCTTCAAAATCAATTACAGCAGAAGCATCCGGTGAAATTGATAATATTTATGTTTTAGAAGGTACGAGAATTGCATCAGGTACTGCTATTGCTCATATTAATTCTGAAACTGTGTCTGACAATCTGACATCATTGTCATTGTCTTTACGTTCATCTGCTCTGTCGCGTGAAAATGCATTGGACAAACTTGAGGACTACACAATTACAGCGCCTATATCAGGAACGGTTGTTACAAAAAACATAAAAGCGGGCGATAAGCTTGATAACACAAATATGTCCACTGAAATGGCAGTGATTTATGATATGTCCAGTTTAGAATGTGAACTTTCTGTTGATGAACTTGATATCAAAAATGTAGAAGTAGGGCAAGGTGTCATAATTACATCTGATGCAGTCGAAGAAAAGGTATATCATGGCGAAGTGCAAAGTGTGTCCATAAACGGAACAACATCGGGTGGGGTTACCACATATCCTGTTACAATCGTGATTACTGATTTTGATGAGGATTTACTCCCGGGAATGAACATTGATGTTGAAATAACAACTTCTCAGGCAAAAGATGTTCTGACGATACCGCTTACCGCCGTGAATCGTGGCAATATTGTTTATATAAAGGGAGAAAAAACAGAAGAAACCGATAGAGCTCCTGAAGGATATAAATCTGTTATTGTTGAAACAGGTGTCTATAACAACGAATATATAGAAATCAAATCCGGGCTGAACGAGGGCGACATAATCTATACACCGCAAGTTCAAAATTCTAATGAACGCACTGCAATTGAAGGAATGATGGGCGGTATGAGAGGTATGCCAAGTGGTGGCGGAATGCCCGGCGGTATGACAGGTGGTAATAGAATACCAAGCGGCGGCGGAATGCCTGGCGGTATGCGCTAAAGGAGAAAATTATGAATCAAAAACCTTTAGTAGAATTTCAAAATATATATAAAATTTATATGATGGGCGACTCAGAAGTGCGTGCGCTGGATGGGGTTTCCTTTTCAGTCTTTGAAGGAGAGTTTGTTGCTATTATCGGTCAGTCAGGCAGCGGTAAGTCTACCTGTATGAATATAATTGGTTGCCTTGATGTTCCAACAGAAGGAACTTACCTTTTGAACGGAGAAGACGTGAGCAAATTAACTGATGATGAACAGTCGGAAATCCGAAACAAAACACTGGGATTTATTTTTCAGCAATATAATCTCCTTCCTAAATTAAACATTCTGGAAAATGTGAAGCTACCGCTTATGTATAAAGGAATGAAAGAGACAGAGCAAACAGAACGTGCAATGGAGGCATTAAAGCGTGTGGGTATAGCTGATAAATGCCATCATAAGCCATCACAATTATCAGGCGGTCAGCAACAACGTGCATCCATAGCAAGAGCTTTGGCAGGTTCACCTTCGGTAATTCTGGCTGATGAGCCTACAGGTGCACTTGACTCTAAAACAAGTGCTGAAGTAATTGACTTTTTAATAAATTTAAATTCACTTGGAAATACCATAATTCTTATTACACATGACAATTCTATTGCAGCAAAAGCGAAACGTGTGATACGCATACACGATGGAAAAATAATATATGACGGTATCCCTTCAGAAGATTCTATCATACGCTCAACGGTACTTTCACAGGAGGAGGGAACTATATGAAGTTTACAAAAACAGTTCAACTTGCCTTTGGAAGTATAGTGTCAAACAAGCTACGTTCGCTTCTTACAATGCTTGGAATTATAATCGGTGTAGGTGCAGTAATAATTCTTGTCAGTATTATGGACGGTATTACAGGACAAGTAACGGATGCTTTTGAAAGCTTTGGGATGAATAACATCACTGTATCTATGACTTCCCGAGGAAGTACTCGTTACATTGAAGCTGACGATATGTATGAAATCATTGATGAAAACCCTGATTTGTTTAAATATTGCACACCAAATGTATCACTAATGGCAACGGTTAAGGCAAAAAATGCCACAGACAATGAATATGCTACTGTTACGGGCATAGACGAAACATACGATAAAATAAATCAACTGGAAACTGAACAGGGGAGATTCTTACAATTTATAGACATAGAAAAACAGCTTAAGGTATGTGTTATAGGTACATATTACGAGCAAGAACTCTTTGGCAAGGGTAAGGCTCTTGGTGAGACGTTGAAAATCAATGGAGAACTATTTACTGTTATAGGAGTTTTGGAGGAACAAGCTGACTCTTCTGAAAATTCTTCTGACCAGTGCATTTATGTTCCATATACAATTGCCTCCAAAATGTCGCAGAACAGATTTATATCTTCATATACTGTCTCGCTTACCGATGCAAACAGATTAGATGAGGCTAAAGCAATTCTGGAAAACAAGCTTACAAAAATTCTTGGAAGCAGTGATTTTTATAGCATCATTGCTACTAAGGAAATATTAGAGGAGCTCAATAAGATTATAGGTACAATGAAAGCAGCCCTTGTTTGCATTGCAGGGATTTCTCTTTTAGTTGGCGGTATCGGTATTATGAATATTATGCTTGTTACCGTAACCGAGCGTACCAAAGAAATCGGTATAAGAAAATCTTTGGGTGCTAAAAAGAAAAATATTCTTTCTCAGTTTGTAGTGGAGGCCGCTACTATCAGCGGCGTAGGAGGAATTTTAGGGATAGTATTTGGAGCGGTGGTTTCATTTGTGGCAGGTAAGCTCTTAGATGTTACAATTATACCGTCTTTATTTGCCGTAGTGCTTGCATTTTCGGTATCGGTGGCTATTGGCATAATATTCGGATTTTTGCCTGCAAAAAATGCGGCCAACCTAAATCCTATTGACGCGCTGCGATTTGAGTAAATGTTGAAAGGAGAATTAGTCAATGAAAAGGATATTGACGTTACTTATTGCAATATTGATAACATTTTCAACGATGGAAGCAGGGGTGTTTGCAACATCAAGTTATGAAGCCGAACTTCTGTCAGATTTATCCATTATGCAAGGCGATTCAGATGGTAATATGAGATACCAAGATAAAGTTTCGAGGGCAGAATGCGCAAAAATTGCCGTTGCAGCATCCAGATACCGTGATTCTGTAGATTTAAGTAGTAAGAGCTCACCTTTTAAAGATGTAAACTATGATCATTGGGCAGCACCATTTGTAACTGTTGGCATCAAAAACGGACTATTCAAAGGATATTTAGATGCTACTTTTCGTCCTTCAAATACTGTTACATACGAAGAAGCCATTGCAATGTTTTTGTGTGTTCTGGATTACACAGATGAAGATATAGGTGATGAATGGCCTTACGACCAGATTGATATAGCGAAAAAAATCGGTATGACAGATGGTGTAAATGCATCGGTAGGAAAGGAACTTACACGCAAGGATATATCTAAAATAATTTATAATACCCTGAATTCAAATGCAAAAGGCTCCCAGGAGAAATATCTGACTTCTTTTAACAAAACCATTGGACCTATAACAGTTACTTCATCAAATTGGTACGAAGAACTTGGAGCAGATTCTTCCATCAAAGTTATACGTAATGGTGTTGAATCATCCATGTCTGAAGTCAAAACAAATGATATAGCGTATTATATGGTGGAATATAAAAAAGCTTTTATATATTCAAAAAAGGTTACAGGCATTTATGAGAATGCATTACCCAATAAGGATACGCCAAGTACTGTAACAGTATCAGGTATTACTTATAATATTGAAGGTGATGATGCATATTCGAAACTTTCATCCAGCGGAAGTCTTAACTACGGTGACACAGTCACTTTGTTGTTGGGTAAATCAGGAGACGTTGCAGGTGTAGCAACAAAGCTGACAGATGATACGAAAGTAACCGGATTTTTATCTGCTATAGGAACTAAGGACACCATTATTTCAGGAAAAACCGTAACAAAGCCATATATTAAAGTTGTTATTCCAAGTGGTGAGATTTGTGAATATATTACGGATAAAAATTATGAGGATTACCTGAATAAAGTTGTTACGGTAACCTTGGTTGATGGTATTGCTACTATCAAAGCATTTACACAGAAACACGATATATCCGGAAAAGTGTCATGGGATTCAGGCATTGGAACATTAGGAGAAAACACTCTTGCATCTGATGTTAAGATTATTGAGACCTCAACTACCGAATCTTACGAAACCGCAACAGTGGCATCTGTTTATCCTCAAAGATTGAACGGACTAAACATAAGTGGATATGACATTTTATATGCATCAAAAAATTCTGTCGGGAATATTGACGAATTGATATTGCGGGATGCAACCGGCGATACACACACCTATGGAGTGGTAACATATGCTGAAAACAACAGCGATGATATGCGCTTATCAGGAAATTACGAATACATTGTAAACGGAGTCCCAGGAACTCTTAACACTCAAAACAGAATCTTTGGTGTATCAAAGGGGCAGGCAGTTAAAATTAAGAGTAACGGCAAAGAAGTGACTTCTATGACACCTTTAACATTGATTAAATCAAATGAAATTACAGATATAACCGGCTCTACTATTACTGTAGGTGGCGATACATATATAATGTCTGATAAGGTGCAGATATATTTAAAAAGTTCATATCCTTCTGCTTACAGCATGATAACCATTGAAGAATTGGCAGAGTTGGCCGACGAATACAAGGTATATGTTTATGCAGACAAAACATATTCGGTGGGAGGAAGAGTAAGGGTTATTATTTTGCAAACAAACTAAAGTATAAAAATATGATTTTTTGCATAGAAGAAAACAAAAAAATATATCAGCTCCAAATCACCGTAAATCCGTATTGTTATGCGATTTACGATAGTTTCCTTAAATTACTAATTTCGGTGAAGCTTTAAATATTGTGCAGAGCAAGTGTAAAAAATAATTAAAAAAAAGAGCAAAAGGCATGTGCCTTTTGCTCTTTTATGTAAAGAAAAATTATAATATCCAATTTGTAATCGTATACAGAACAGAGGGGCAAAGCAGGCAACCAAGGCCTGTATAGAAGGTTGCTGTCATTGCGCCGTATGGAACAAGCGCCGGGTCTGTTGCTGCAAGGCCTGCAGATGTTCCGCTGGTGGTTCCCATAAGTCCGCCGTAAATCATTGCTGCCTGAGGGGAAACAAGACCAATTTTCTTTGCCACAATCGGTGTAAGAATCATAACTGCAATGGATTTTACAAGACCTACCGCAATGGAAATGGCAATTACGGTAGAAGATGCGCCAAGTGCTGCGCCGGTAACCGGTCCAACAACAAATGTTACCGCACCTGCTGCAATGGTGGATACGCTGACTGCATCATGGTATCCAAACGCATATGCTGCAACGCCGCCTGCCACATAGGCAGAAAGAACGCCTAACAAAAGAGAAAGCACACCAATTACGCCGCATTTTTTAATTTCAGACAATTTCGCACCATACGCTGTTGAAATAATGGCAAAATCGCGCAAGGAAGAGCCACCCAAAAGACCAATTCCTGCAAACATGCCTACATCAGCAATGCCCTTTTCTCCGCCCGTGAACTTGCCACCAAAGAAAGCAAGCACAAGACCAATAAAAATTGCAATCGCAGAAGAGTGAATTCTGTTACGCGTCAAATTTTTAGAGATAAAATCTGCAAGGAGTGATAAAACACCCACAACAAAATACGCCATAACAAGACCATTTTTTGTAAATAAGTCAACTACAATCTGTCCTATTTGTTGCATGGTTCTACCTCCTTATCTGTATTTTTATTTGCCGTTTTCTTCGCAATGGAATTGAGTAAAATCATCATCACAAAGGCAAGAACAACTGCCGCAACACCGGCAACCAAAGCAAACACACCGCTGGAAATTGCATGATAAACATTCTGCGATGCGCTCATTGCAATAATAATGGGAATAAACATATTTTTCCAAAAGTTTAATCCCTCTGCTGTCCCTTTTGGTAATTTTTCAGAAATCTTTTTGGAGTTGGTTATCAAAAGTAACAAAAGCATTGCAAAGCCAACGCCACCCACATCAGAATTCAGCCCGATTAAAACACCCAGCAGATTTCCGATGAAACAGCCGGTAAACATACAACCGGCAAGTATTGCCACACCATAAATCATAGTTTTCCAACCTTTCTATAAATGAATTCTATAACATTATAATACAGAATCCACCAATTGTCAACACAAAATCCTGCTCTATTTCTGCTATTTTCCGCGGTATCAACGAGTCCTCTCCTGCCCCGTTTCTTCTGTTTTTAATTCCACCATAACCGCCGTTTCTTTTATGGCTTTTTCATAGCCCACCAAGGCGGAAAAAGGCGCGAATTGGGCAGCACGACTCAAGCGCGTCATCCGCGGATGTTTTTTTGAAGTAGGATGTGGCAGATGTAACATATCCTCATACCGTTTCATGCTTTGTGCCCTCCAATCTGGCGATTTCGGTCAATGGTCGTCGCCCCTTCTTCTAGATTAACACCTTTTAATATTGCATTTTTCCCATAGCGTTTTTTGATATCTAACATAGTCTTTTGCAGGTGATGTTCCTTTTTGAGTGCCACCTCTTTTGCCTCTTGCTGCGCGCTGCTGGAAAACACATCCAGTTGAACAAAATCACAATTCCCCTCTGCCTGACTACGAGGCAAAACACCACCGGCAACCAGGTTCACACGGCGAATCAAAAGCTGCTTGTTCACATGCTTTTCAAATAAATCAAGTGCTGCCTCCACCATCTCCTTCGTGGAGGAAGTAGGCGTTTTGAAGGTTTTTGTACCATGCGCATGTTTGGGAATCTTTCTGCCGTAAGCATCCAGTACAATCTCCCCGCGATACGCGTTTTCGGATGATAAATTTGAGATATCGTATCCAATGGTTAACACAATTTGCGTTGCTACCAAATCCTTTTCCACCAAATCCAGTGCCAAAAGCTCTGTCATTTCTCGCACAATCAGCTGCGTTTTTTCAAAGGTATAGGGCGTATGCAACACCTGACCGGAACCAAGGCTGCTGGAGGACGGCTGATACGCCTTGATTTCCTTGATGGTACAAGGCTCCCAGCCCCATGCATGGTCAATCAAAAGCTCTGCGTTCACACCAAACAGCTTGTATAGCTTGTCTTCCCCCGTTTCTGAAAGTGATGCTCTGGCAATATCCCCCATGGTATAAAGCCCTGCTTTTTCCAGTTTTTTTGCATAGCCCTTTCCCACGCGCCAAAAATCCACAAGAGGTCTGTGGTTCCATAACTTTTGCCGGTAGGAAAGTTCATCAAGCTCTGCAATCCGCACACCGTTTTTGTCTGCTTTTGCATGTTTTGCTTCAATATCCATGGCAATTTTTGCAAGATACAAATTGGTACCCAATCCTGCCGTTGCAGTAATTCCCGTTGTTTTTAAAACATCCTGTATCATGGTCATGGCAAGCTTGCGCGGAGTTGTGCGATATAGCTTTAAATACGCTGTAATATCAATAAAAACCTCATCAATGGAGTAAACATGAATATCCTCCGGGGACACATATTTTAAATAGATTTCATAAATTTTGGTGCTGTATGCCATATAAAGCGCCATCCTGGGAGGCGCAACCAAATAGGAAACTGCCAGTTCCGGTGATTTTCGCAGGGCGTTGTAATCATAGGATTCTCCCTGGAGTTCTGTACCCTTTAGGGCATATTGTCGCTGTCTGTTCACCTCTTTGACGCGACTAACCACCTCAAACAACCTGGCACGCCCTGAAATACCAAACGATTTTAAAGATGGGGAAACCGCCAGACAAATGGTCTTTTCCGTGCGGGTGTTATCTGCCACCACAAGATTGGTAGTCATGGGATCCAGCCCCCGCTCCATGCATTCTACAGAAGCATAAAACGATTTTAAATCAATGCACAAATAACACTTTTCCGCCACACGCATTTCCCCCTTTCTCTCTTTTTTATTATTGTACCATTTTTTTGAAAAGCAATCAATGTTTTAAAAGAAAAAACTCCACAGCGCTAGGCTGTGAAGTTTTTGTTTTTATTGTTCTGTAATCAATTCTTTTCCACCCATGTATGGTCTTAATGCCTCGGGAATTTTTACACTGTAATGGGTGCCGTCAAACTGCAGGTTGTTTTCTAAGAAAGCAATGAGCATTCTGGGAGGTGCAACCACAGTGTTGTTTAAGGTGTGGGCAAGATATTTTTTGCCGTCTTCACCCTTAACACGAATGCCCAAACGACGCGCCTGCGCATCGCCTAAGTTGGAGCAGGAACAAACCTCGAAATATTTTTGTTGTTTTGGCGACCACGCCTCTACATCATAGGATTTTACTTTCAGGTCTGCCAAATCACCGGAGCAACATTCCAGCGTGCGTACGGGAATATCTAACGAGCGGAACAGTTCCACGCTGTAGCGCCACATTTTGTGGAACCAGTCCATACTTTCTTCGGGCTTACAAACCACAATCATTTCCTGCTTTTCAAACTGATGGATGCGATAAATGCCACGCTCCTCGATGCCATGGGCACCCTTTTCCTTGCGGAAGCAGGGAGAATAGCTGGTCAATGTTAAAGGAAGCTTTTCCTCTGGCGTAATGGTATCAATAAACTTACCAATCATGGAATGCTCACTGGTACCGATTAAATAAAGGTCTTCTCCCTCAATTTTATACATCATGGCGTCCATTTCTTCAAAACTCATAACGCCGGTTACAACATTGCTGCGAATCATAAAGGGCGGAATGTGATACACAAAACCCTTATCAATCATAAAATCACGGGCATATGCCAAAACTGCGCTGTGCAGGCGGGCAATGTCACCCATAAGGTAATAAAAACCCTCCCCTGCTACACGGCCTGCCGATTCTTTGTCAATGCCGGAGAATTTTTCCATAATATCCATGTGATAAGGCACTTCAAAATCCGGATTCGTCTGCTGGCCAAACTGTTCAACCTCAACATTTTCCTCATCGCTTTTCCCGATAGGAACAGAGGGATCTATGATATTGGGGATTTTCATCATGATTTCCTTGACACGAGCTTCAAGCTCTGTTTCTTCCTGAGCAAGATTTTTCAGTGTTTCCGCCTGATCGCTTACCTGCTTTTTCAGTGCTTCTGCCTCGTCTCGCATGCCTTTCGCCATCAAACCGCCGATTTCCTTGCTTAATTTGTTGCGGTTTGCACGAAGCATATCTGCATTTGATGTAATGTCACGCTTTTTATCAGAAAGTGCAATTACCTCATCTACCAGCGGCAGCATGTGGTCTTTAAATTTTTTGCGGATATTTTCCTTTACAAGTTCCGGATTTTCTCTAATAAATCGAATGTCAAGCATTTTATTATTCCCCTTTTTTCAGTATGTAATCATTACTCCTTATTGTATCGCACATCTTACGCCTTGTCAAGCAATTCTTGTTCTGCCAGTTCCGCAAAGCGCACCGCCTCCATGGCGTCCTTTGCATATTTATCAGCGCCAATCATGTCTGCATAGCTTTGCGTCAACACCGCACCTCCTACAATAACTTTCGTCTTTGGTGCATGCGCCTTTAGCAGCCTAATGGTTTCCTCCATGGCAGGCACGGTGGTGGTCATAAGAGCTGACAACGCCACCAAGGATGCATTTTGTTTTTGCACTGCCATAACAACCTCTTCCGGCGGAACATCCTTGCCCAAATCCGTTACCGTAAAGCCATAGTTTTCCAAAAGCACCTTTACAATGTTTTTACCAATGTCGTGAATATCGCCCTTGACTGTTGCAATCACAACACGACATTGTTTTTTTCGTTCCGCATTTTTATCCATGCGCTGCTTAATGACATCAAATGACGCCTTTGCACTTTCCGCACTCATCAAAAGCTGGGGCAGAAAAGTCGTTTTTTGTTCAAATCCAATCCCTACAAAATCCAGAGCAGGGATAATGCAATCATCAATAACCGAAAGGGCGTTCTGCTCCTTTAAAAGCGCCTCAGTCACTTTTCCGGCTTGTTCCTTAAGCCCCTTGATAATGGTTTCTTTTAGCTGATCCGAAAGTGGTTTTTCGTCCTGCTTAGGCGCGCTACTTTCTTCCTGTTTTTTATCAGATGCATAGGCAATGTACTTCTGGCACATTGCGTCTTTGTCTTGTAGTGCACAGCTTGCAATATATACATCCATCATACCGGATGCTTTAGGATTCATAATGGCGGCATCAAGCCCTGCTGAAAGCGCCATGGCAAAAAAGGTGGTATTCACCACATCCCGCCTGGGAAGGCCAAAAGAAACATTAGAAACACCAAGACTGGTCAGCCCTCCGTCTTTTTTTATCATTCGGATTGCATCCAAAGTTGCAAGGGCAGACTTGGTATCTGCGCTGATGGTCATAGCAAGGGTATCTACAATAATATCCTCCCGTTTAATACCATACATTTTTGCTCTTTCATAAATTTTCTGTGCAATGGCATATCTGCTCTCTGCCGTTTCGGGAATACCGTCTTCGTCCAGCGTCAGCGCCACAATCAATCCGCCATATTTTGCTGCCAGGGGGAACACTGCTGCCATGCTTTCTTCTTTTCCGCAGACGGAATTTATCATAGGCTTACCATTGTATAACCGAAGCGCCGCCTCCATGGCTTTGGGATCTGATGTGTCAATCTGTAGTGGCAAATCACAAACCGTCTGCAGTTCATAAACCACCTTGGGGAGCATGGCTACTTCATCAATGTCAGGAAGTCCGCAGTTTACATCCAAAACATGGGCGCCTAGTTCCATTTGCGCAAGTCCTTCGTTTAAAATATAGTCCATGCGATTTTCCCGCAGCGCCGCTTTTAGCGCGCTTTTCCCCGTAGGGTTAATGCGTTCACCAATTAACACAGGGGTGTGCCCAAAGGACACCGCATGGCTATAAGAAGAGATAACCGAACGATGCTTTTCGCAAATCGGCTTGGCTGTTTGATGTGCTGTTTTTTGCACAAGGGCGCAAATATGCTCCGGCGTGGTGCCACAGCAGCCGCCAAGTCCGTGTACGCCCAGATCTAAAAAGGCAGACATTTGCTCTGCAAATTCTTCTGGTTGCACACGATAAACAGTTTGTTCTCCGTCAAATTCCGGCAAACCCGCATTGGGATTCACAATCACCGGAACAGAGGAAACCTTTGTAAGTGTTTCCACCACAGATACCAGCTTGTCAGGACCTAAACCACAGTTCACGCCTAAAGCATCCACGCGCAAACCCTCCAGCATCGCAACCATAGCCGCAACATCTGCCCCTGTCATCAGTTTGCCCCATTCATCATAGGTGTTGGTCACAAACACAGGCAAATCACAGGTTTCTTTTGCTGCCAAAACTGCCGCCTTGGTTTCATAGCTATCGTTCATGGTTTCAATCATAATTAGGTCAACGCCACAGGAAACACCAATGGCTATGGTTTCAGAGAACAGGCGCACCGCATCCTCAAACGCCAAATCCCCCAAAGGCGCCAGCATTTTTCCCGTAGGACCAATATCAAGCGCCACATATCGTTTCTTGCCTTTTGCCTGGATAGCTGCAGTTTTGGCACTCATCACCGCCATTTGTACCACAGTTTCAAGGTCAGGCATGTGGTTTTGACCGTTATATTTTAATCTGTTTGCACCAAAAGTGTTGGTACAAATAATGTCGCTACCTGCATCTAAATAAGCCTTGTGGGCTTTGATAATTTTATCCGGATGTATCATGCCCCAAAGTTCGGGCAGCTCACCGGCAGGAAGCCCCATAGCTTGCAAAAGCGTTCCCATGCCACCATCAAAATATACAATTTCATTTTTTATTTTTTCAAGAATACTCACGCTGTTTCCTCTCTTTCGCAAACAACACATTTCTTTATTTTCATGCAATGCCAACAATTGCTGATACCGACTTAGTTGGCGTCATCATCAAGCTTTCCGTCAGGGACACACCAATGCGTTTGGTGCACGAAAGTACGCGAAAAATTTCCTTTTGATACGCAAGGGGAAAATCCCCATAACCGGGACTGAACCGCGGACGCAGCAAGCAATTTTTATTTGGTTGTCTTTCTAAAATCCGCTGACAAAGCACATCACAAAAACCCTCGATGGCTGCGGCACCTGCTGCCTGGGCTATCACCGCAGAAGACGGTGCGATTTGGCTGTATTTTGCAATAATTCTGTCCACACCAGCCCCTATGGTAGCACAAAACAACACAGCTTGTCGACACCCTGAAAGTGTCTTTGCCAAATGGCGGGAGGGCGCAGAAAAAACGCCCAAATCAACTGTGTCATCTGTCACGGATATGTCACAAATAGAGAGGCAGGCGTAACAATTCAAAGCAGAAAAAACCTCTTCGGTCACTGCCTCAATTTGCGCTTTCACATGATCCTCTGGCGTATTGTTTTGATAACCCAAATAGCGAAAAATTTCGTTATAATCCATTACGATATCCGATTGCGCCGCAGTTTCCACATAAATCATTTTAAAATCTCCGACAAATTATTTTGAATGCTTGCTGCCACATCCGGCTTATTCATAGTGTAAACATGAATGTTTTCTACGCCGTTTGCCAAAAGGTCAATAATCTGGTCCGTGGCGTAGGCAATACCTGCTTGCTTCATGGCAGCGGGATTGTCGCCAAAGCGGTCTACAATTGCCAGAAATCTTCTGGGCAGCTGCGTGCCGGAAAGCTGGCAAATGCGGCGGATTTGGCTACCGTTGGTCACCGGCATAATTCCTGCAACAACAGGAACCGTAATGCCCGCTTGCCGAATTTTGTATAAAAAGTTATATAAAATGTTGTTGTCGAAAAACATCTGGGTGGTTAAAAAATCACACCCTGCATCCACCTTTTCTTTCAGGTGTGCAATGTCCTCTTTTTGATGGGCAGACTCTGTGTGACCCTCGGGATAGCATGCACCACCGATACAAAAATCACCCAAGACGCGAAGGTCTGCAATCAACTGAGAGGCGTATTGATAGTCCTGCACTTTTGTACCCTCTTTGGGAATATCCCCCCGCAGAGCTAAGATGTTTTCAATTCCCCGCGTTTTCAGCTCATGAACATATTGACAAACCGCCTCTTTTGTAGAGGAAACACAGGTTACATGCGCCAACGGCGTGACGCCGAAGTTTTTTAAAATATTTTCTGCAATGGATGCAGATATTGCGCTTGTACCACCACCTGCGCCATATGTAACGCTCATAAAATCGGGCTTTAATTTTGCAATCTCTTCCGTTGCCGTTTTAACACTTTCATAGGCATCCCAGGTTTTTGGCGGAAACACCTCAAAGGATAGGGTTGCCTTCTCTTGCCTAAAGATTTCAGATAATTTCATTTCCATCACTTCCTTAAATTTTATTTTACCACTTTTATCCGCCCATTGTCAACGAAAACGACAGATTTATAATCACTTCCTCTATTGGCATTGCAAAAATATTTTATTTTTTGCTTGCAATTTCAATTTGACTGTGTTATAATAGCTTATGTTATGAATATGGCCTGTTGGTCAAGCGGTTAAGACGTCGCCCTCTCACGGCGAAAACTGGGGTTCGAGTCCCCATGGAGGTGCCATAAAGCCCATCGGGCAAAACCGATGGGCTTTCTTAATTCCATATTTGCCTCCATGGTCAAGCGGTCAAGACGTCGCCCTCTCACGGCGAAAACTGGGGTTCGAGTCCCCATGGAGGTGCCAAGAAAAACCGATCTGGAAACCAGATCGGTTTTTTCTTGGCGCCTCCAAATGAAGCGCGCCTGACGGCGTATGAAAAATGAAGCGGCCTTCGGCCATGAAGCGCACCTTCGGTGCATGAAACAGCGCGCTTCGCTTCATGCAGGACGAAGTCCTGTGCTTCATGGCGGCGCAGCCGCTGCTTCATGTTCGCGCAAGCGAACGCTTCATAAAAACATAACAAGGAGAAGGAACTGCGGTAAGACGCACTCTTTGCCGCGAAGAAAATCAATCCGTAGAAGGCAAGCTTGGTTCTTGGCGCTTCCAAATGAAGCGCGCCTGACGGCGCATGAAAAATGAAGCGGCCTTCGGCCATGAAGCGCACCTTCGGTGCATGAAACAGAAAGGGGAGAAGGGTATGAGGGAAGATAAACTTTCGGTTCTGTCGATGGATTTTGCTGTGGAGATTATCAATCTTGTGAAAAAGCTGAAAGAGAACCGGGAATCCATCATCTCCAATCAGATCGGCCGCAGCGGCACATCGATCGGTGCGAACATCCGTGAAGCGCAGTATGCCCACGGTCGGGCGGACTTCATTGCGAAGATGCAGATTGCGCTGAAGGAAGCCAACGAAACCGGATACTGGCTGGAACTGCTGCTGCGGACGAAATATCTGGATGAGGCGGAGTACGCGTATCTGAGCAGGTTGTGTAAAAGTCTCCGTGCAATCCTCATCTCCACCCTCACCACCGCGAAAGGTCATACAGAACCTTGATTTTCCCTTGAAAACGTTCGGAAAATGCGCATATTCCCGAATGTTTTTCTGCTTGTCTAAAATAATTTACGGTTATGTTCAGGAAACAACCATTTGATTCAATAAAGTTTACACATCTTCATTCAAGGCGAAATAATGCTGTGGTATAATGAATATATTATCGGACAGCATCCATCGGCCTGTCGTGAATGCAAAGGAGATTGAGGTATGGGCGGTTTCTTTGGCGTAGTTTCTAAAAGTGATTGTTTGTTCGACCTGTTCTTTGGTACGGATTATCATTCTCACCTTGGAACCAAGCGCGGCGGTATGACGATCTACGACGCGAAGCGCGGCTTCCAGCGCGCCATTCACAACATCGAGAACTCTCCCTTCCGCACGAAGTTTGAGCACGACGTGGACGAGATGAGCGGCACCAGCGGCATCGGCTGCATTTCCGATACCGAGCCTCAGCCTCTGGTGGTGCGCTCCCATCTGGGCACGTTCGCCATCACTACGGTGGGCCGCATCAACAACATCGAGCAGATTGTGCGCAAGGTGTTTGCCGAGGGCACGCCCCACTTCCTGGAGATGAGCGGCGGCGTGATCAACCCCACGGAGCTGGTCGCGGTGCTGATCAACCGCCGCGCCACCATTTCCGACGGCATCCAGTACGCGCAGAAGATGATTGACGGCTCCATGTCCATGCTGATTCTGACGCAGGACGGCCTGTACGCCGCCCGCGACGCGCTGGGCCGCACGCCCATCGTCATCGGCAAAAAGGAGGACGCCTTCTGCGCTACCTTCGAATCCTCCGCGTTTCTGAATCTGGGCTATCAGACCTACAAGGAGCTGGGCCCCGGCGAGATCGACTTCATTACCGCCGAAGGCGTCGAGGTGTTCGTGGAGCCGAAGGAGGAGATGAAGATCTGCACCTTCCTGTGGGTGTATTTCGGCTATCCCACCAGCTGCTACGAGGGCACGAACGTCGAGAAGATGCGCTGTCAGTGCGGCAGCATGCTGGCCAAGCGCGACGATGTGCAGGCCGACACCGTGGCCGGCGTTCCGGATTCCGGTCTGGCCCACGCCATCGGCTACGCCAACGAGTCGGGCACGCCCTTCTCCCGCCCGCTGATCAAGTACACGCCCACCTGGCCGCGCTCCTTCATGCCGCCGAGCCAGAAGCAGCGCAACCTGATCGCCCACATGAAGCTGATTCCTGTGGAGGCGCTCATCCGCGGCAAGAGCATGGTCATGATCGATGACTCCATCGTCCGCGGCACTCAGCTGCGCGAGACCACCGACTTCCTGTTCGACAGCGGCGCCAAGGAAGTGCACATCCGCACCGCCTGCCCGCCGATTCTGTACGGCTGCAAGTATCTGAACTTCTCCCGCTCCACTTCCGAGATGGACCTGATCGCCCGCCGCGTGATCGCCCAGTTCGAGGGCAAGGAGCGCCCCGAAAACCTTGACCGCTACGCTGACCCCGATTCTCCCGAGTATGCCCGCATGGTCGAGGAAATCCGCCAAGTCGGATCGTAGCCATGTCGTTCTGTGAGCCAAGGAGTTGCAAAGCTGTATTGTCTTCCTAAGACCGCTTGGCCTCCGACTTAGGGCAAGGAGCGCCCCGAAAACCTTGACCGCTACGCTGACCCCGATTCACCCGAGTATGCCCGCATGGTCGAGGAAATCCGCC
>JAZPYM010000091.1:0-6750 GCA_045544215.1 Congzhengia sp. | reverse complement strand
ACTCCGGATGGATGTATAAAGTCAATGCTGCCTTGCCAAAGGTGGGGCTGACTGAATGCAGTATTGATAACGGAGATAACATTGTTTGGTTCTACACTAATGACTGGACAACTGTTCCTGGTACAACAGGTTCCTTTGGCGGAAAAGGTACTTCTCCTAAAGAAGATACAAAAGAGGAAGAACCCAAAAAGGAAGACCCGGAAGCTTTAGAAAAACCTACTTTTACAGAAACCACATTTACCGATGTTAAAAATGATGATTGGCATTATGAATCAGTAAAATATGTATATGAAAACAATCTTATGCGGGGAACAGGCAACGGCTTTGAACCTGAAAGCAAAATGTCAAGAGCAATGCTTGTAACTGTTCTTTACAGAATGGAAAATCCTGAAAGTGCTGAAAACACCCATAGCTTTGCAGATGTTCCCGAAGGTCAGTGGTATTCTGATGCCGTTGCTTGGGCGGCAAAAAATAATATCGTAAGCGGTGTGAGCGAGAATAAATTTTCACCCGATAGCGATATATCCCGTGAACAAATGGCACTTATTTTTTATCGTTTTGCAAAAATGCAGGGATATAGTATAGATGATAAAGCGGACATTTCAAGCTTTGAAGATACAGATGATATAAGCGATTGGGCAGTAGATAGCATTTCTTGGGCAAACAAAACAGAGCTTGTAAATGGGACAAGTGAAACTACACTTTCACCAAAAGATACAGCAACTCGTGCTCAGGTTGCAGCGATTCTCATGCGATTTTGCAAAAATGTAGTAAAATAATCTAAAGGTGTAAAAAATGAAGAAAATCATATCAATCTTTTTAACTATCGTATTGATTTTCAGCATTTCTTCGAAGATGTTTGCTTTTGGTGCAGATAAAGTAAATGTTTTGACAGATCGTGTTGGAAATTATTTATTTGAAACAGTAAAAAGTCCAATTGTTGGCTCTGTTGGTGGCGAATGGACAGTTTTTGGACTTGCGCGGAGCGAAGCGGATATTCCCGATAAATATTTTGAGAATTACTATCAGACGGTCACAAAATATGTTAAAGACTGCGGTGGCGTACTTCATAACAAGAAATACACCGAATATTCAAGAGTGATAATTGCTCTCACCTCTATCGGCAAAAACCCAAAAAATGTTGCAGGCTACAATCTTGTAACGCCGCTTGGTGATTATGAAAAAACCATTTGGCAAGGCATAAATGGAGCGATATGGGCACTGATTGCACTTGATAGCGGAAATTATGATATGCCAAGTAACCCAAATGCAAAGGTTCAGGCAACAAGGGAAATGTATATAAATTATATTCTCGAAAAACAAACCTCGGATGGTGGATGGGCATTATCGGGTGATATAGCCGATCCTGATGTTACCGGAATGGCACTTCAGGCACTTTCAAAATATCAGGATAGTGACAAGGTTAAGTCTGCAACAGAAAAAGCACTTAATTGTTTATCCAATATGCAGAAAGAAAACGGCGGATTTGAGGGCTATGAAGTTGAAACTTCCGAAAGTAGTGTGCAGGTGCTTGTTGCTCTTTGTGAACTTGGTATTTCTCCTTATGATGAACGCTTTGTAAAAAGCGGGAAGTCTGTGCTTGATAATCTTTTTTCATTCTACGACAGCGGAACAGGCTTTAAGCATATACACGAAGATTCTGCAAACTTAATGGCCACAGAGCAATGCTATTATGCTCTTGTTGCATTAAAGCGTGTAAGTGAAGGAAAGAACTCCCTTTATGATATGAGCGATGCCAAACATCTTAATGTCAGTTCGGACGCAGTAGGACTTGCAGGAAAGAATGCAGATGTTAAGAAAATGAATATCACAAATCCCGGTAAGACCTTTTTAGACATTGTTGGTCATAAAAATAAAACATCCATTGAAACACTCGCATCAAGAGAAATTATAAACGGTAAGACAGAAAGCAGTTTTGAGCCAAACAGCACCATGACAAGAGCTGAATTTGCAACCATTATTGCAAGAGGTCTTGGACTTCCGGGGAAGAGTAATGCAATTTTCAAGGATGTAACCCAAAACGATTGGTTTTATAACTATGTTGGTACGGCATACTCTTACGGAATAATAAAAGGCGTGTCTGAAAACGAATTTCATCCAAACGGAACTATTACCCGTGAAGAAGCGGCAGTTATGGTTACAAGAGCAGCTTCGCTTTGCGGTATGAATACGGAAATGGATACGCTTACAGTTCGAGATAGTTTGGCACAGTTCTGTGACTATGTAAAAGCATCTGATTGGTCGCAAAGCGCACTTGCTTTTTGCTACAATGAAAAAATTATGGATAGAAGCGTTATGGATATAAAGCCTAAAGAAGCCGTTACAAGGGCAGAAATAGCATCTATGCTTTACAATATGCTTATTTCTGCAAATCTTCTGTAAGGAGGAATTAGATGAGAAAACATAAGAACAAAATAATAGCAGGTGTTGTTATTACAATCGCATTGTCGTTTGTCTTTTGGCATGGTGGTGATGCACCGGGACTTCGTGGTTGGACGCCTGAGTCAAAGGAAACAACTCCAATCGTTCAAAATGACAAGCTTACCAAAGAAGTAACACCTCCTGTTGAAATGAAGATAAGCAACAAAGCATATTCTGAAGAACAAGGTATGGTTATAAACGAGGCTACGGGAAAAGACCAATCCAGAACCGATCCTGTTCCCGAAGGAAAACCTGTGCCCATTGAACCAGAAAATGCAGTAATAACGGATCAAGAGCTTACTTGTACATTATCTGTCAGATGTGATACGATTTTACAAAACATTGAATGGCTTGATAGCAAAAAGGTTAATATTGTTCCAAAAGACGGTGTTATATTTTCAGAAAAGACCGTAACATTTTACGAGGGCGAAAGCGTATTCAATTTGTTTATGCGTGAAATGAAACGGAATAAGATACATTTAGAGTTTGAAAATACACCCATATATAACAGTGCATATATTGAGGGCATAGCAAACCTTTATGAGTTTGACTGTGGTGAGCTTTCAGGATGGATGTATAAGGTGAATGATTGGTTTCCCAATTACGGATGCTCCCGTTATCAGCTTAAAGCGGGTGACAAGATAGAATGGGTATATACCTGCGATTTAGGAAACGATGTGGGCGGTCATTATTCTGCAAGGAATGGTAATTAATATGAGAGAATTTAAAACATATCATCCGATTGTGAATTTCACATATTTTGTATTTGTAATCGGGTTTTCCTGCTTTTTTATGCATCCTGTGTGTTTGTGCCTTTCCCTTGTGAGTGGCTTTACATATTCTGTGATGCTGGGGGGTAAAAAGCAGGCCAAAACAAACTTCATATATATGCTTCCGATGCTGCTTATGATGGCACTCATAAACCCTGCCTTTAATCACGAAGGAATTACCATCATAGCGTACCTGCCAAGCGGAAATCCGTTGACGCTTGAATCCATCATTTACGGACTTTGTGCAGCTGTGATGATTGTGAGCGTTATTTGTCATTTCTCTTGCTACAATGAGATTATGACAAGCGATAAGTTTATCTATCTGTTTGGCAAAATCATTCCGGCAATGTCTTTGATAATTTCGATGACGCTCCGTTTTGTTCCAAGATTTTTATCTCAGCTTAAAGTGGTAAAGAATGCGCAAAGGTGTATGGGGCGTGATGTTTCAAATGGCAGCATTATAAAGCGTGCAAAAAACGGACTTAATATTTTGTCAATTATGACAACCTGGTCACTTGAAAATGCAATAGAAACAGCCAACAGTATGAAATCTCGTGGCTATGGCATACCGGGAAGAACGGCATTTTCAATATTTACATTTGATAAACGAGATAAAAAAGCACTGATATTTATTTTGCTTTTAGGCATATATACGCTTTTGGGAAACTTCATGGGGAAAATAGCTTTCCAATTCTTCCCATCTATGAAAATTGCTGATGTTTCTGTATTTGGTATAAGCATATTTGTGGCATATTTATTGCTTTGTATATGTCCTATTGTCATTGAACTGTGGGAGGTGAGAAAATGGAAAGCTTTAAGGTCGAAAATTTAAGTTTTACATATCCGAACAAAACGGGTAAGACTCTTGATAATATAAACTTTACTGTTAATCAGGGTGAATTTGTTTTGCTTTGCGGCAGGTCGGGATGCGGAAAGACTACGCTTTTAAGGCTATTAAAATCAACACTTGCACCATTTGGAGAAATCAGTGGAAATATTTATTTTAATGGGAAACTCCTTGCAGACTACGATACAAAAGAACAAGCATCGGGCATTGGCTTTGTAATGCAGAACCCCGATAATCAAATTGTAACGGACAAGGTATGGCACGAGCTTGCATTTGGCTTAGAGAGCCTTGGGTACAAACAAACTGAAATCAGGACAAGAGTATCTGAAATGGCATCATTCTTCGGCATACAGAATTGGTTTTATAAAAAAGTAACCGAGCTTTCAGGCGGACAGAAACAACTTTTAAATCTTGCATCTGTTATGGCTATGCAGCCATCTGTTCTTATATTGGACGAGCCGACAAGTCAGCTTGATCCAATCGCTGCAGGCGAGTTTTTGAAAACTTTAGAGAAGATAAACCGCGAACTTGGTACAACCGTTATTCTCACCGAGCATCGTTTAGAAGATGCTTTCCCAATAGCTGACAGAGTTATCGTTATGGATAGCGGAAAAATCATTGCAGATGAAGCACCTATCGAGGTTGGACAAATTCTTAAAGAGAAAAATCACGATATGTATGAAGCACTTCCTACTCCTATGCGAGTTCATGGTGAAGTGACAAATACTTTGCCTTGCCCTCTGACTGTCAGGGATGGCAGAGTGTGGCTTGAAGAATACTCAAAGAAAAATTCTTTAAATCCTGATGTAATTTCTAAAGATTCTTTAAAAGAAAACACCGACACAGTTATTGAAATCAAGGATGCTTGGTTCAGATACGAAAAGGAATTGCCTGATGTGGTTAAAGGTTTTAATTTAAGTGTAGACAGAGGAGAATTATTTTGCTTAGTCGGTGGTAACGGCACCGGAAAGACAACAGCACTTTCGCTTATATCAGGCCTTAACACTTCATATAGGGGAGATGTTAAGATAAAAGGACAAAGCATTTCTAAAATTAAGAATTTGTATGATGGTCTTTTGGGTGTTCTTCCGCAGAATCCGCAGAGTGTGTTTGTGAAGAAAACAGTTTATCTTGATTTGATGGAAATACTATCCGACAAGAAACTCACAAAGGAAGAAAAAGGAGAAAAGGTACATAACATCTCTGTGCTTTGCGGAATAGAACATCTTTTGGAAAGTCATCCTTACGATTTATCAGGCGGTGAACAGCAAAGGGCAGCGCTTGCTAAAATACTTCTTATGGAGCCTGAAATACTGCTTCTTGATGAACCGACAAAAGGAATGGATGCAAATTTCAAAGAAGAATTTGCGGATATTTTAATGGACTTAAAAACAAACGGCGTTACCATTCTTATGGTATCACACGATATAGAGTTTTGTGCTGAATTTGCCGACAGATGCGCGCTTGTATTTAACGGAAGCATTACATCGGTTGATACGCCGAGAGAATTTTTTAAGGGCAAGAATTTCTATACCACATCGGCAAACCGTATGGCACGAACTTGCCTTCCTGATGCGGTTTTAGCAGAAGATATTATCCTTGCTTGTGGTGGCAAAGTAGAAAAAAGAAATCACAAAATTAAATTAAATGGGGTTAAGAGCGATGCGAAACCACAAAAAGATATTGAAATAGAGGCAAAACAAGTTTCTAAAAAAGACAGAAAACTAACAAAACGATCGCTACTGGGGGCATTTCTGATACTGCTTTTTATACCGCTTACCATTTATATCGGTGTTCTCCTTTTAGGAGACAGAAAATATTATTTTATAAGTTTACTCATTATTCTTGAAACGATGATACCATTTTGTATGATGTTTGAGCGGGGAAAACCGAAAGTAAGAGAGATTATCGTGATAAGCGTATTATGTACTATTGCAGTTGCCGCAAGAGGCGCGTTCTTTATGCTCCCGCAAATAAAACCCGTTGCCAGCCTTGTAATCATTGCAGGTGCGTGTTTTGGTGGAGAAACGGGATTCTTAGTGGGAGCAGTTACCGGATTCGTTTCAAATTTTTTCTTTGGACAAGGTCCGTGGACACCTTGGCAGATGTTTGCTTTTGGAACAATCGGCTTTGTTGCAGGAATTCTTTTTAAAAAAGGATTTTTGCAAAAGACCAAAGCATCCCTTTGCATATTTGGATTCTTAGCAACCTTTATAATCTACGGCGGAATTATGAATCCTGCATCCGTCATTATGTGGCAGAATAAAATCACTTGGGAAATGGTGCTGTCAGCCTACATTATGGGAATGCCGTTTGATTTAATCCATGCACTCGGAACAGTCTTTTTCCTTTGGTTTATATCCGAACCAATGATAGACAAGCTTGAAAGGATTAAGGTTAAATACAGGCTGGTTGAAAGATAGTCATACAAATAGAATTGAATAAAAAGTAAAAAAGACGGAATGTGAGAGCATTTCCGTCTTTTATATTTAAAACTTTTTAAAAGCAGAGTATACAAGTGGTATATCATTTTATGTTTCAAAATTGACTCTTCTTATGGTTTATGATATAATTTTATGTAAATAACTATTTGTGCAAAATGTTCAAATAATATTTTAGTCCTGAACACTGTTCATTAGGACCTACTAACGAAACCCCAGTATTTATGCGGGTTTGCGGAGTTGCGGTTCA
>JAZPYM010000090.1:0-38747 GCA_045544215.1 Congzhengia sp. | reverse complement strand
AAAAGTTTTTATTCCAAGAGAAAATGACAGAACTTTTTTCCATACAAATGATATTTCTGTTATTTGTGTAAAGGACATTGGCGAGGTTATATCAGATATCGTGCAAATGGACGAAAATAACCATAGTTCTAATCAGTATGGAATCGGAACAGAACAACAAGTTCGTACAGCGGAAAGTGCGCTGCAGAGTGAAATTTTGCATTAATGAATAAATGATAAGGAGATATATCAAATGATATATCTCCTTATTTTGTTTGAATATCTGCCAAGGGATTCGCATTTGATGCGCTTCTTAGCTGGTCGTCATCCAAATGCGTATAAATTTGCGTGGTTGACAAATCAGTATGACCTAGAATTTCCTGCAAGACACGCACATCTACATGTCCATAGCGATACATTAATGTTGCAGCAGTATGTCTCAATTTATGGACAGAAAATTTAGTAATATCAAGTCCTGCAGCATCCAAATGTTTTTTTACAATATATTGAATGGTTTTAACGCTGATTCGCTGATTTAAGCGACTTAAAAACAACGCATCCTTATGAGGTGCTTTGATACCATCCTTAGGGCGTTCTTTTGTTATATAATCAGAAATAGCATTTTTGCAGGCAGTATTTAAATAGACTGTTCTTTCTTTAGCCCCTTTTCCAAATACTGTCAATTTATCTTCGTGAATATCTCTAATATTAATTCCCGCCATTTCAGACAGACGCAAACCACAGTTTAGAAATATGGTAATAATGGCATAATCACGATATTTATGGGTACCATCAATATTTTCAAGCAATCGCTTGCTTTCATCTAAGGATAAGTATTTCGGCAAGGTTTTTGGTTTTTTGGGAGCATCTAATTCAGCAGCAGGGTTAAATGTAATTAATTTTGCCTTATTAAGCAAATACTTAAAGAATGATTTTAGAGAAGAAACCTTTCTTGCTCTTGAGCTTGCGCTATTTAGTCGTTCCCGCAAGGTGTAAGACAGATACTCGTATAAATCGTGCAAGGTAATTTCTTTTATAAATGAAATAGGAATATCTGCAATTGATATATTATCAAAATTATCAAGTGTCTCTTGATTTTTTAAAACCTTCATATATCTTAAAAAGGTTCGTAAATCAAAGAAGTATTCATCAACTGTTTTTTCTGATTTTCCTTTAATTGTTTCCATATATATAATAAAATCTTTTAAGTAATAAGGGGCATCATCCAGCAATTGTCTGTTTTTCATATAACTCCCTCCTTTTTTACTTCTCCCAATTATACAAAATTCTTATTTTGTATAATTGGATATATTAAAATTATAGCTTCTCTCTTTTGAATTGTCAAGAGAAAAGCTAAATTTGTAATATAAAAAACATATTAGATATATGTAGGTAACTCTGTTAACACATCGCTTAAATGCTCGTGTGCATTAAACAAAAGAACTTTTGGATGTTTTACATCATCATAATCAACAATAGATACAGATGCATTTTTTACCCAATCAACCTCTCTTATATTTGCAATATCTTTTCCTGCCCAGATTGTTGATAATATGCGCATAGGTGTTCCGTGCGTTGTAATCATAACAGTTTGACCTTTGTGATTTTCTGCAATGCGTTCAACCTCACGACAGATACGATTTGCAACCTCCCGTACGCTTTCGCCATTTGGGCATCTGCTATTTCCCATATCACTCACCCACGCCTGATATGCTTCAGGGTATAAATGCATGATATCTTTATATTTCACCTCTTCAAAATCTCCTCCGTTAATCTCACGCAAAGTTTCTCTGGTAATAACTGGAAGTTTTTTTCTTGTCGCTGTATGTAACGCTGTATCATAAGCGCGACTTAAATCACTGGAATAAATCGCGTCTATTTTGTAATCATCTAAAAATTCTGCTGTTTTTTCTGCTTGCAAATGGCCCTTTTCGGTTAATTTTACATCACTGTGCCCATTAAATGAGTCTGCACGATTCCCTTCGCTTTCTCCGTGTCGAACAAAAATCAGTATGGTAGACAACCTTTATGACTCCCCTTTCATTTTTGTATAAATAACGAAATAAGAGCCGAACAGTTCATCACTGTTCAGCTCTGACATTCGTAAATTATGCACCAACTTTATTCAGTTTGAGTGCAAGCTGCGATTTCTTTCTGGAAGCTGTATTTTTCTTCATGATACCCTTAGCAACAGCCTGGTCAATCTTTTTAACAGCAATCTTAAATGCAGCATCTGCCTCAGCTTTGTTGCCATTTTTAGCAATTACTTCAAATTTTTTGATGTATGTTCTCAGTGCAGATTTAATCATTTGATTTCTTAAGGTTTTTGTTTCAATAACCTTAACTCTTTTTTTAGCTGACTTTATGTTTGGCAAAATTTTCACCTCCACCCAAACTTACTTGACTTTATGTATTTTACCACAAATATATAGGAAATGCAACTGTTTTTTTTATTTTTTTAAACTTTTTTTATTTTTATAAAAATATTTCAAGTTAGTATTGACAATTTATGTATAAATAGGTTATAATATTTCTTGTGATTTTGTGGCAGAGTGAAATCCGCGACAAAGATGAATTGTGTTTTACAATTCCGCACTCGTTTGAGCGGAGGGAGGGAATCAGTAATGTCAGAGATTAGAATAAAAGATCATGAATCTTTAGATAGTGCTTTAAGACGCTTTAAGCGTTCTTGTGCAAAAGATGGTGTTTTGTCTGAAATCAGAAAACGTGAACACTACGAAAAACCGAGCGTAAAAAGAAAGAAAAAGTCAGAAGCAGCAAGAAAAAGAAAGTTTAAGTAATGGACGAAACAGATGCAACTCATACTTCGGGTTGCATCTTTCTTTTTATTCATCTTTCTTTTTATCAAAAATGGCGCACCAAAAAAATACGGTGCGCCATATCTATATAAACGACTATCTGCAACAGAAGTCGGTTATAACATTTTATGTTGTATCCCCTATTTGCGTGTTTGTCTTTAAAATGTTTTCTAAGCTCAATTGTTCATTTTTTAAGACGCGCTCTAATAAAACATGTAACACAGAAGCATACATAACAGAATCCTTTTGTTCCTGAAATTCGATGCTGTCTTTTAACTCATTTATAGCACGATTGATATCATCCAAATCTTTGTGGTCTGTAAACACACTTAAAACTGTTTCGCATTTCTGCCAGGCAGATATGAGTTGATTAATCTTTTGATCACAAACTGTCCATTTGCTTGCCTTTGCTGCATCTGTTATATCCTCTGTATAAGACATAAATTCTTCCACATGATTTGTTAAATAATCTGTATAAATACGAATGCCAAACAGAAAGATAAATAATACAATGATTGCGGAAAAAAATGTTTTCATATTCCCTCTTTTCGTTGCAAGTAAAAATTTCCTGATTCATCAACGCCTGCAAATAAAACATTTTTTAGTGTATGAATTCCTTTTAATTTTAGTTGTTTTTCTATCCATTTCTCATCTTTTTGATATAGCTTTAATGCCTTTTGATTAATTTTTCCGTCACATATTAAAAAGAATGGAAAACCTTCATATGTTTTATTTAAATCCATATCAGCGGGGGTTAAAGGTCTGGATGTTCCTTTTGGTATCACACTTAAGCTTCCGTTGGTTTCAAAAATTGCATATTCAATTTCTGTAATGTCTGTATACCCGCTTACGCGCAATTCTTCCATTAGATCATCCATATTGATTCGCAAGCGCTTAAGCTCCGATTCTAATATAATTCCATCCTGAATCAGTATAACCGGTGTTCCAGACATTAGTTTTCGTAATTTTCTGCTTTTTAAGTTTGCAAATGACAAAGATGCCTCTATAACAATTAATGTAACAATAGGAACCACCCCATGCATCAATGGAATAGAAACATGTCCCATTGGAATAGAAGCAAGTTCAGAAATCATAAGTGTTACAACAAGTTCAATTGGTTCCAACTGCCCCACCTGTCTTTTCCCCATAATGCGTAACGCGACAACAGTGAGAAGATACAGAATAATTGTTCGCACAAAAGAAATAAGCATATCATATCCCCTTTTTTAGGATTTGATATGCTTATTGTTCACTTTTTTTGTAATCTTATGTGATTATTTTGACAAAAGTTCAATACCAAAACGAATTCTTTTGAGTGTTTCTTCTTTCCCCAAAATATCCGCCAATTCAACACCGCCGCCGGGAGTAAAGGATTTACCGGAAACTGCAACACGCAAAGGCCATAAGATAATTCCGTTTTTCACTTCAAGCTTTGCGATCAAATCAAACAATGCCGTATGGATAGCGTCAAATGACCAATCATCAATGCTCTCTAAAACAGGAAGAATCTGTTTCAGCGATTCTAAAGAATTCTCCTCATTTGTCTTCATTTTCTTATGACAATACAGTTCAGGTGAATATTCCGGCAATTCATCAAAGAAATCAACTTGTTCCGGAATATCGGAAAGCTTTTCGCATCTTTGATGCAATAATTCAGCTACCTTTTTTGTATCAATATTACTGTTATGGATGGACTCTTTTATAAAAGGAAGTGCTTTTTCGTGGAAATCCTCAGGAGAAAGCATTCTGATATATTCACCATTGAGCCAGTTTAGTTTTTGCACATCAAAAATGGCAGGAGATTTACTGATTCCCGACAAGTTAAATGTTTTTATTAATTCGTCCATTGTGAAGATTTCCTGTTCGCCGCCGGGACTCCAGCCAAGAAGTGCAATGTAGTTGATGATTGCATCCTTTAAATAACCTTTATTGATGAAATCTTCATAAGATGCATCCCCCTCACGCTTACTCAGTTTTTTGTGTGCATCTTTCATAACAGGAGATACATGGATATATGTTGGTATTTCCCAACCAAATGATTCGTAAAGCAAATTATACTTTGGTGTAGAGGATAAATATTCACTACCACGGATAATATGTGTAATATTCATCAAGTGATCGTCAATTACATTTGCAAAGTTGTATGTGGGTAATCCGTCAGATTTTAACAACACATTGTCATCTAATGTTGCATTATCAACTGTTATTTTCCCAAAAATTTCATCATAAAAGGTCGTAGTTCCACGACGAGGAATTTTTTGACGAATTACATAGGGAACACCTGCAGCAAGCTTTTCTTCAATTTCTTCCTTGGATAATTTTGCGCAATGTCCGTCGTATTTCGGCATTACTTTTGCTTCTTCCTGCTGCGCTCTTAATGCATCTAAGCGCTCCTTATCACAAAAACAGTAATATGCGCCGCCCAATTCCACTAATTTTTCAGCATACTCTTTATATAGATTTCTTCTCTCGCTCTGCACATAAGGACCATATGCACCGCCAATATCCGGTCCTTCGTCATGAATCAAACCTGTTTCCTTCATTGTTCTAAAAATAAGATCAGTAGCACCTTCTACATAGCGTTCCTGGTCTGTATCTTCTATGCGCAAAATAAAATCGCCGTTTCCTGACTTTGCCAGCAAATATGCATATAGCGCTGTTCTTAAATTACCGATATGCATGTACCCCGTTGGACTTGGGGCAAATCTTGTCCTAATTTTTGTCATCTTTGGTTACTCCTAACATCAAATATTACATATATTTTACCCTATTCGACGACTAAAATCAAGTATCACAAGCAAAAAATACGGATATTTTATAAAAATAAAATATCCGTATCAATTTTATATATTATTTTTTATGCATATTCGCATATTTATTGTTTACAACCATATCGTAGGGGGCTTTTTTGCTTAATTCTCCTGCCTCCTCCATGATAAGCTGCAATTTGTCAAAATCACTTTGCTCTAAAACCGGATTGGTTTTCCAACTATCAATATCCTTATAACGCTGAACAACCGTAGTTAAAAGTGGCAGTTCTGTATCCGGAAAATCATTTATAATTGCTGAGGCAACTTCTTCGGCTGAATGATCATTAACCCAAGCAAGCCCTTTTTGAATGGCATTAGTGAATCTTTGAATCAAGTCCTCATTTTCTCCTATGTAGCTTTTTTTTGCACAGTAAGCAGTATAAGGAATTTCGCCGGATTCCTGCCCAATAGACGCAAGAATGTAGCCCTTATTTTCTTTTTCAATCATAGATGCGGTTGGTTCAAACAGTGTTACATATTCTGCTGTACTACCTGAAAAAGCACCTGCCATAAGAGAGAATTGAATACTATCATCCAGCACCAAATCTTTTTGAGGATCAATCCCCTTTTCTTTTAATAGATATTCAAATGTCATGTATGGCACGCCGCCTTTTCGTCCCGGTATTACTGTTTTTCCTTTCAGTTGGTTCCAATCAAATGTGTCCGGCTTTTCTTTTCCAACTAAAAAGGACCCGTCTCGTTTTGTCATTTGGGCAAAGACCTGGGGATAGTCTTCTCTACCCTCATTATAAACATAAATGGATGCTTCCGGGCCGCAGAGACCAACATCAATCTGGTTAGAAAGCAGTGCGGACATTACCTTGTCTGCGCCACCAAGGTTTGAAAGTTCAATCTCGATACCCTCTTCTTCAAAAAAGCCCTGGCTAATGGCTGCATATTGCGGTGCATAAAAGACAGAGTGTGTCACTTCACCCAATCGAACCACATCCATTTTCCGTTCTTCTGTAGCATTTTTATCTTTGCTGCCACAGGCGGAAAATGAAACAACCATCAGCATACACATTAGTAAAATTCCAATTTTCTTCATAACATCCTCCTATTTTTTAGTACGATTTTTTCAAAAATCAGTACTATTTTATATATAATAGCTGCAAAAACAGCTAATATAATTACACTTGCCATAACCAAATCCAATTTAAAAACTTGACCGCCATATACAATTAAATAACCAAGCCCAGCCTTTGAAACCAAAAATTCTCCGGCAATAACACCTACCAATGATAAACCTAAATTAATTTTTAATGAATTAACCAAAGTTGTTACATTGGATGGTAAAACAATTTTCGAAAAAATTTGTCTTTTGGACGCGCCAAAGGTTTTTGCCATTTTTATCATGTTTTTATCAGTATTATTAAATCCGTTTAAAAGCTCCATGACAGTAACAACCAACGAAATTGCAAGCGCCATTACAATAATTGCCTGCATGCCGGCTCCAACCCATATGATAATAATGGGGCCTAATGCAATTTTAGGCAAACTATTTAAAATAACCAAATAAGGCTCAAAAATATCTGAAAAGGTCTGAAACCACCAAAGCATAGATGCGAGTATCAGACCCAAAATTACACCGAGGATAAACCCAATCAGCGTTTCTGCACAGGTTACACCAAGATGCAAAAGTAAATCATTGGATGATAAATTTATAATTGTTTTAACAACCCTCGACGGTTGACTTGTAATAAAACTATCAATAACGCCCATGTTTGCTAATATTTCCCATAATAAAATTAACACAACCAAAAGACCGATTTGTGTGAATAAGATAAAATACTTTCTTTTTTTGATGCTTCGCAAATATATCATTCTGTCCTTTGAAGTTTCATTATGTGGCATGCAAATCCAACTCCTTCCACAACACATCAAAATAATGGCTAAATTTTGGCTCTTTTCTGCAAAGGAGCGGCGTGCGATTTTTTAGATTTTCAAATTCTATTTGGTGTATATTTTGAATTTCAGCCGGTCTATTTGATAGAACAATGATTCTATCCGCCATGGAAATTCCTTCGGGAATATCGTGTGTGACCATAATCACTGTTTTTTGTTCCTTTTTAATAATGGAGTATACATCATCCGTAACAGCCAGGCGTGTCTGATAATCCAATGCTGAAAAAGCCTCATCTAAAAGTAAAACCTCAGGTTTTGTGACAAGTGTTCTGATTAATGCAACTCTCTGTCGCATTCCACCGGATAATTGAGACGGATAACTGTCTTTAAAATCGTAAAGTCCGTATGTTTTTAAAAGCTGATTTGCATATGCAATGTTTTCTTCATTCAGTTGTTGTTGAATTTCCAACCCAAACAAAACATTTTTATAAATGGTTCTCCATTCCAGCAAGTTATCACTTTGCAGCATATAGCCAATTTTAGGTGTTATACCGTTACATCGCTCTCCGTCAAGAAAGACTTCCCCACTGCTTGGTTTTAAAATCCCACTGATAATTGACAGAAGCGTTGATTTTCCGCACCCGCTGGGACCTATTATAACAACAAATTCACCTTGTGTAACTTGAAAGCTTATATCGTGAATAGCAATGACTTCATTACTCGTTGTTTGATAATTCATAGAAATATTTTTTAATGAAAGTACCTCCATAAGCATCTCTCCTCTACAATCAATATATTGCAAACTAAAAAAATTGCCACATAATTTTAGACAAAAAAATACAGTTGTACGATAACGAATCATACAACTGTATTTTTTATTTTAATTTTGCCTGTTTAATTCTTGTTTTGTATTTTATCAAATTTCCATAGGTTTTTAGAATTTCCACAGAGCACATATATTGCCTTTTGCATTTTCGGCAAAGGTGCAAGGAGAAAAATTTACTTCCATTTAAGTGCCAGCCGTGTTTTTTACGCATAAATCTGCCACATTCCGGACACCTGATTTTAAACATGCGTTTATCCACTGCCTGATTATTTAAATCTGTAACAGGGACATCTTTAAACGAGCAACTCTTAACAGATGCATCTACAACATATTTATTCAGCTTTTCTATGTCAAACAATTTTGCAAACACTTTGCCGGATACGGATGCATCTACAAAAGCATTATGAAGCATTTCTTCTTTGTAGCACACCTTTGTTAAGTCCGCCGCCTGCTTGACACCCAATTGATTTCCGCCACTTAAGTTATGTGTCAGAACATGTGTGACATAGCGTTGCATATCCACATAGTGTTTCAAGAAATCCAGTTTTACATCAGGATTAAAATACAAGCAATTGCTGCGCAAAATCTGCGCATCTTGCGCGCCCCAAGACATTAATACGCAATTGTTTCCAACAAATTTTTTAAATTCTTTTATCGCCTGTGAGAATAAAACACCATCTGTTTTTAAAACTTCCATATCAATGCCTGTAAGTTTTTTAACCATGTGATCTATTCTCTTATACAACACCGGCCTAACAAAACAGTTGAAAGCGCCCACACATTTCATTGATTGATTGTATTTTACAGCGCCAATTTGGATAATTTCATCCGGACATCTTTTTTTAACTGCCTTTGATAGTCGATTCCATTCTAAATCAAATATAATATAATCCATACAATTCTCTACTCTACTTTTTTATTCTGAAATGTTCCAATCAATTGGCGTTTTTTCTAAGCTTGTTAAAATCTGATTCACTTTTGAAAAGTGTTTGCATCCAAAAAATCCTCTGGATGCAGATAACGGGCTGGGATGCGCCGCAGACAACACAAAATGCTGACTGTTTGTAATTAAAGGAAGCTTTTCTGCCGCATTTCTGCCCCACAAAAGAAAAATAACCGGGTCCTCCCGTTCGTTTAGAACAGAAATAATTTTGTCTGTCAAAATAGTCCATCCAAGCTTCTTGTGTGAATTTGCCTCTCCCTCACGAACGGTTAAGACGGTGTTTAATAGCATAACCCCTTGTTTTGCCCAATCAGTTAGACAACCATGTTTTGGCGGCAATATGCCTAAATCAGCCTGCAATTCCTTGAAAATATTAACAAGAGACGGTGGCTGTTTGATTCCTTTTTGGACAGAAAATGCAAGTCCATGTGCCTGACCAACCTCATGGTAAGGATCTTGTCCAAGAATCAGAACCTTTACATGATTATAAGGTGTATATTTTAAGGCATTAAAAATATTCTCCATCGCAGGAAAAACTGTATGTGTCGCATATTCTTCTTTTAAACGATTGCGAAGCGTGAGATAGTATTCCTTTTCAAACTCACTGCCAATATAACTGTCCCACTCATTACCAATTGTAATCATATTTTACCTCTTTAAAAGTCTGTTTACTTCTTCAACAAATGTGTTGATATCTTTAAATTGCCGATAAACAGATGCAAAGCGCACATATGCAACCTCATCTATTTCCGGCAGGCGTTCCATAACCATTTCACCAATTTTCTGAGAAGAAATTTCGCGCTCTAATAGATTTTGTGTTGCTGCTTCTATCTCATTTACAATATGCTCCATATCGCTAATCCGAACAGGACGCTTTTCGCAAGCACGAATAATACCATTTAATAATTTTTGACGGTCAAACATCTGTCTTGAACCATCTTTTTTTACAACCATCAACGGAATTGTTTCAATTTTTTCGTAGGTTGTGAAGCGTTTGCCGCATTTTAAGCATTCTCTACGACGACGAATTGCTTCCCCTTCATCTGTGGGTCTGGAATCAATTACCTTGCTTTCTTCAAATTCACAAAAAGGACATTTCATAACAAATTACCTCCTATGATTTTATTGATAAAATTCATAAATGAAATTTTTTCGCTCAAGCATCTCATCAGCGCGTCTTAAATATTCTCTGACATCTTTAATATTAAAAATTCGTTCAATCCTGTTATTTTTTACGAGTTTGGTTACTGCACTTACACCAGCAGAAAATACAGGACGAATTTCTTCCATCATACATATGTTATAAATTCCGGGTGTGTTACCCCGGGCAAAACCAGTGTTTTCTAAATCTCCCAAAATGTTTTTTTGTCGATATAAATAATACGGTTTGAAGCTGGCGGCTTGCAGTTTCTGATGTGCATAAGAGACCATAGCAGAAACATCTGCATCTTCCGGAAGTCCAGCAAAGTCTTGTTCCTGGTTTAGTCGTGCTGCGCGTTTAATGCTCATGGTATGTACTGTAATATTTTCGGGATTTAACGCTGTAACGGCATCAATTGTGTACGCAAAATCGTCCACTGTTTCTTTGGGCAATCCGGCAATCACATCCATATTGATGCATGAAAAATCAAACTGCTTTGCCAAAGAAAAAGCATCATATATTTGCTGAACAGAATGCTTTCGACCAATCACTGCAAGAGTCTTATCGTTCATTGTTTGGGGATTAATGCTAATTCTATCAACCCCATATTTTTTCATAACAGCAAGCTTGCTTTCTGTTATCGTATCAGGTCTTCCTGCCTCAATGGTAAACTCTAAAAGATTGGACAAATCAAAGGTTTTTGTAATTTTATACAATAAATTATCCAATTCAATCGATAAAATTGAAGTTGGTGTTCCGCCACCGATATAAATACTTACAAGGGAGAAATTTAAATCGGATATAATAGTACTGATTTTGTCTAATTCAGTATAAAGCGCATGCAAATACGGTTCTATAAAGTCCTTCATTGTAGAAACGGGCAATGAAGCAAAAGAGCAATATACACATTTTGACGGACAAAACGGAATATCGATATACAATGATACCGCATTTTCAGGAATAGTGTTTATAACACCAATTTCTGTTTTTGCAATATTGATCGCAAGCGCTGTTTTCTCTTGTGTAACATGAAATTCATGTTCTAATTTATAGCGAATCGCATCCTCGCTCAATCCGTCCTGCATCATTTGCACAACGCGTTTTACCGGCCTGATGCCAACTAAATCACCCCATGGTGCTATCTGCTTATTCACAAAATCCAATCGCCTTTCTATCTAATATACGGATTGTTCATTTTTTCAAACCCTATCGTCGTTTTGTCATCGTGTCCGGGATATACTAAAACATTTTCCGGCAGCGTCAATAGTTTTGTTTTGATACTGTCAATCAATACACTATGATTTCCGGTGGCAAAATCACTTCTGCCAACACTGCAACGAAAAAGCGTGTCTCCGGAGAAAAGAGTCTTCTCTTCCTTACAATAAAGACAAATACCACCGGAGGTATGTCCCGGTGTTTCAAGAACTAAAAAACGATATTCTCCTGAAATAATTTCGTCTTTTTCAGCAACATAACTATCTGCTTTTAGTGCAATGGGTATTTTATAAAATCGACTTGTCATATTGATGGTTCCATCTAAAAGATTTTCTGCTTCGTTTTTACCTGCAATAATTTTGGCACCCGTTAACTTGCGCACTTTTTCAGCCGCAAGGATATGGTCAAAATGACAATGTGTCAAAACAATATACTTGGCCGAGTACTTTTTATCGCGTAAATATGCATATATTTTTTCTGCACAATCCCCCGGGTCAATAACCAAAATTTCGTCAGGATCACCTACTATATAACAATTTACACCCATGTGCCCAACAGACAGCTTTTCCAAAATCATATATTACGATGCTCCTTATTTTATTCGTTAATTAAACGCATGTTGTGTGCCGTCTGCTCTTCTTTGCACCTCATACACGCCAGAAATATTTCGCAACTTTCTTACAATTTGATTTAACTCATCTGTAGAATTAATCTCAATGGTAATGTTAACAACAGCAGTCTGATCTTTGGTTAGTTTAGAATTTAAACCGGTAATTAAGATCTTTAGTTCTGATATTGCGCCTGCAATTTCAGCCAAAAGACCTTTTCTGTCATTCGCTAAAATCTGAATTTCAGAAAGATAGGAAGTGTCTTTGTTTTGTTCTGCTTCCCAATACACATTGATATATCGCTCTGTATCTCCCCGTTTTTCTCCGGAAACGATGTTTGTGCAATCCTTTCTGTGCACGCTCACGCCTCTGCCTCTTGTAATATAACCAACAATGTCATCTCCCGGAACGGGGTTACAGCAACGAGAAAACCTGACAAGACACCCTTCGATACCCTCTACAACAACACCATTGCTGGTGGTTTTCTTTTTCTTTTGCTGAACTTGCTCTGCAGGAACGAATACATCTGTTTCAGATTTATCTCGTTTTACTGCCTGTCGATATTCCTCGCGTAGTTTACCAACAACCTTGTTGACTGTGAGTCCGCCGTAACCGACGGCAGCATAAATATCGTCCAAAGAGGAAAAAGAATATTTTTTGCACAACATCTCAACCCATTCTGTGCGAAATAATTGGTTGTGCGTTAAATTAACACGCTTTAATTCGCGTTCAATTAACTCTTTGCCTTGTTGAATATTTTCATCTCTGCATTCCCTTTTTAACCACTGATTAATTTTAGAACGCGCCCCCGATGTTTTACAAAGTTTAAGCCAATCTCGGCTTGGGCCGCGTACAGAGGAGGAAGTCATGATATCGACAATATCACCGTTTTGCAACAAATAATCTAATGTAGTAATTTTTCCGTTTACCTTAACACCGGACATCTTGCAGCCAACAGCGCTATGGATGGAAAAAGCAAAATCAATGGGTGTTGAACCTGCAGGCAAGTTGATAATATCACCTTTGGGTGTAAACACAAAAACCTCATCTGCAAACAAATCAATTTTCAAAGTTCTCATAAAATCATCTGTATCTACAACAGAATTTTGAATTTCAAGCAACTGCCTGATCCATTCCAATTTTGCATCTACATCTGATTCGCCGCTGACACCCTCTTTATATTTCCAATGGGCAGCAATACCATATTCTGCAACACGATGCATTTCCCATGTCCTGATTTGAATTTCAAAAGGTGTTCCATCAGGTCCAATTACCGTCGTGTGTAATGATTGGTACATGTTCGGCTTCGGCATAGCAATGTAGTCTTTAAATCTGCCGGGAATGGGATAATAAAGCTCGTGTACCATACCTAAAACTGCGTAGCAATCTTTGATGGAATCCACAATAACACGAACAGCAAACAAATCGTAAAGTTCATCAATGGATTTATTCTGGGCAAACATTTTACGATAAATACTATAAAAATGTTTGGCACGACCCATAATATGAGAACGAACACCTAAGTCTTCCGTCTTTACTTTCAGTGTTTCCATAATGTCGTTGATGAATTGTTCTCTTTCTTGTTTTTTTAGATTGATGGATTCGGTAATTTCTTTATATGCCACTGGATCAATATATTTTAAAGATAAGTCTTCCAGTTCCCATTTGATTTTAGACATACCCAAACGATGTGCAAGCGCTGCATATACTTCCAGTGTTTCTCTGGCTTTTTCTCTCTGTTTATATTCTGATTTAACTTTAATCGTTCGCATATTGTGCAAACGGTCAGCAAGCTTAATTAAAATGACGCGCACATCTTTTGCCATGGCAAGAAACATTTTGCGCAAATTTTCCACCTGTTGTTCTTCTGCTGTTGTATACTGGATTTTACCAAGCTTTGTGACGCCGTCTACAATGAGTCCAACGCTTTCGCCAAACATTGCATTTACATCTGTAATGGTTATATCGGTATCTTCCACAACATCGTGCAGTAGTGCGCCAACTAATGTGTCGCAATCAAGCTCTAAATCTGCAAGAATGTATGCAACCTCTAACGGATGAGAAACATAGGGCTCACCGGATTCGCGCATTTGTCCTTGATGCGCTTTTTGTGCAACATCGTACGCTTTTTCCAATTTTTCAATATTGCAATTAGGGTTATATGATATAACTTTGTTTTTCAGACCTTCAAAGTCATGTTCTGTGCGAATCATACAAGTTCACCTCTATTCGTTGGAATCACTTTGCTTTACATCTTTTAACAAAACCTGGTGTTGCCGTATTCCCTTATATACATTAATATCCAGGTTGAAGGCAATATCTACTAAATCATTTATTTTTATATGATGACACAGTTCTCCCATATTAAATCCAACAGCATCAACAGAAAATTCTCCAACGCGCAGGGTTAACTTAATGTGTTTTCCCTCGCTCAATGGGCGAATCTGTGTAACTGTCATTTTTTTTGCGTAAAAAACAGGGCTTGCATTTCCCATGCCATAAGGTTCCAAGATTGACAATCGTTCTGCCGTATTCATGTTGATGTATTGTGGAGGCAACTCTGAATCAATATATAAATTCGGCGTAAAATCTTCTTCTGTCAATGAAGATTTTGCATATAAATTAATTTTTTCGCGAAAAGCATCCACATTTTCCGGTAACACTGAAAGACCGGCTGCTAAATCATGCCCGCCAAATTTTTGTAAGGTATCCTGACAAAATTCCAGTGCTTTAAATAAATTAAAAGAACGAATACTTCTGCCAGAGCCTTTGCCGGTATGCTCGTCCGTGCTAATTAATATACAGGGCTTGTTAAATCGTTCCGAAAGCTTTGATGCAACAATCCCGATAATACCATGATGCCAGTGGTCGTGCGCAAGCACAAGTACATAATCATTTTGATAAGATGGCGTGTTCTCTATCATGCGGAGAGAATCTTCTAAGATAGAAATCTCCGTTTCCTGCCTCTCTCGGTTTTCGCTGTCCAGCTTTTCTGCATATTTTTTTGCCTGCATATCATCTGTTGCCAGCAAAAGTTCCACGGCACAACGAGGATCGCCCATCCTGCCTGCTGCATTGATTCTGGGTGCCAGTATAAAACCAATTGTGCCTGTTTGAATATTAGACAAATTAATGTCTGCAATTTCTGCAAGAGCACGCAACCCGCGGTTTTGTGTAAAAGCAAGCAACTCCAATCCCTTTTTTACAATCACACGATTTTCGCCCACCAATGGCATAACATCCGCAACGGTTCCAATTGCTACCAAATCTATATATTCCTCAATTAGTTCTCGCATATGAAAACGCATTTTAATTGTAAGCGCTTGCAATAGTTTAAACGCAACGCCTACACCGGCTAACTTTTTAAAGGGATAAGGACAAGATGGCTGCTTGGGGTTTAAAAGACAAAAAGCGTCAGGCGTAACATCTTTACACTCGTGATGGTCTGTAATGATTGTGTCAATCCCCTTCTCTTTGGCGTAAGCAATTTCGTTAACCGCTGTAATTCCGCAGTCAACGGTAATTAAAAGTGTTGCACCGGAAGCAGAAATTTTGTCGATTGCTTCTTTGTTGATTCCATAGCCCTCTTCTAATCTGTCCGGAATGTGGTAAATAACATCTGCCTTATGAGAAGCTAAAAATTTTACCATTATAGCAGTAGAGGTAATTCCATCTACATCATAATCTCCATAAATAGCAATTTTTTCGTGCTTTTCAATCGCTTCTAATATGCGTTGTGTGGCTTTTTCCATCCCCTGCATTAAAAAGGGGTCATGCAGCGAATCCTCACTTGGGTAAATAAACTCTTGCGGCTGCTCTATGCCGCGATTCATCAAAATCGTTGCAATTAGCGGAGGAACGCTTAATTCCTGACTGATGCGCATAACATCTTCCGCACGATGCTCTTTGCACATCAGTATCCATTTTTTATTCGTCATAATAAAAATAAAACCCTCATATTCTTCCCTGTACGACTATATGTAGTACAAATCTATCATTATTTATACTAATTATACTACTTTGCTACATAATTTGCAACATTCTTTTTGAAAATAAATTTTTCTTTCATAAATATTTACATTCTCGTAAAAATTGCCTATAATAAAGTTATATAAAAACAAAGGCGGATAGCGGACAAATGAAATTTTTACTTTTTAGCGACAGTCACAATGCAACAAACGGAATGGATCTTGCAATTGAAAAGCATAAAGAAATCTGCCATATCATCCATTGCGGTGATATGGCAGATGACATAGAATATTTAAGATGCGTTTATGGCAATACGCATTCCATTTGCGGAGTTTGCGGAAACAATGATTTTCACGCTTACGACCCATATTTTCGTGTCTTTTCCTGTAACGGATACAAGTTGTTCATTACACACGGTCATAAAGAACATGTGAAAGAGTCATTACACTTTTTGGAGCAAACTGTTAAAAACAACGGTTGCACCATTGGTGTTTTTGGCCACACTCATAAGCAGCTTTTGAGCAAAGAAGACGGACTGATAATGATAAATCCGGGTTCAATTGGCCACATGAGGCAAGAGTATGCCATTTTAGATATTAAAGAAAAAGCTGTGGATGTAAAATTATTAAAATTGTAAGATGTTTATTCTACACAAATTTTATCTGCGATGGATTCATAAATTTTTTTACCAATGCCATCTACCTTTGTAATGTCCTGTATTGTTTTAAAGGGATGTAATGCACGATATGTAACAATATTTTCCGCTTTACTCTCGCCGATTCCGTTAAGTAGCATCAATTCTTCCTTCGACGCCGTGTTGATATTGATGGTTTCTCTCTGGGGCTCACTTTGGGTTTCGTATAAAACATCCTGTTCCGGCTGAATAATTCTGGATTTATCCACTTGCTCCATTTTTAACAAAAAGGTTCCAATTGTCGCAATGGCTATAACCGCAATGATGGATAATGTTAAAGTAACTCTATCAAATTCTCTTTTATTCTCTTTTGTTTTTGGCATAGCTAAAACCTACCGCGCACTAAAATTTAATCCGTTTTGAACCATTTCAGCAGCTTGTGCAAGTGTTGTATCAGACACATGATCTCCGCCAATCATAAAAGCAACTTCATTGATTTTTTCCTTATCATTTAGTGAAGTGATTTTCGTAATTGTTTTTTTCTGGTCCTCTTGTTTAAAAATTTTAAAATGATGTTGTGACAGCGATGCAATTTGTGGCAGATGTGTCACACAAAATACTTGTTTTCTTTCTGCGATTTCCCGAAGTTTTAAGCCAACTTTCGTTGCTACACGACCACTAATTCCTGTGTCTATCTCATCAAAAATTAACGACTCAGTAACATCGCCTGCAAACAGCACATTTTTCAGCGCAAGCATAATTCTTGAAAGCTCACCGCCAGATACAATTTTGGCAAGAGGTTTTGCTGGTTCTCCCCGATTTGCAGAAAGTAAGAACTCAATTTCATCCACACCGTTTTTGCACATCTCTGTTTCACGAATCGCTACGGAAAATACAGCTCCCTCCATATTCATTTCCGCTAATTCTGCATGAATTTTTTCTTCAATTTCCTTTGCCGCTTGTAAACGTATGGTATGCATAGATACGGAAAGAGCTGTAAGTTGTGTATATAGTTGTTTTATTTTATTTTCTATTTCTATTTTTCTTGTATCTGATGATTGAATAGCAGCAAGTTCTTTTTCCGCATTTTCACAATAGGAAATGATTTCTTCTTCTGAATCTCCATATTTTCGTTTTAAACGATATATTAAATCCAGTCTTGCTTCAATTTCATCTATGGAAATATCGTCAAACTCCACATCTAATACATTTCTTTGCAGTACATCTACAATATCTTCAAGAGAATAATAAAGGTCTGCAAGGCGACCGGAGATTTCTTCCATCGACTTCGAGGAATCTGCAATACTTTCCAAATTCCTTTGCGCTTCATAGATCATATTATAAGCACAGTTTCCCGCATGGTTTCCATAAAGTAAATCAAGTGCGGATGCGCATTTATTTTGGATTTCTGCTTTGTTTTGAACAATGTTGCGCTTTTCTTTTAATATCGCCTCTTCGCCATCCGATAAAGATGCTTTTGTAATTTCATCAATTTCAAAGGTTAACACATCTATACGGCGGTTTTTCTCATTTTCATCAACATCAAGTAAATCAAGCTCTTTTTTTGCATCTAAATAGTCACGATAAAGAGCCTGGTATTCATGAAAAACATCTTGGTTTTCAAACATTGCATATGCATCCAAAAAAGAAATGTGACTTGATGCATTTAAAAGTGCTTGGTTATCATGTTGTCCATGCACATTCATTAATACATCGCCAATTTCTTTTAAAATAGAAACGGAAATCGATTTTCCTCCAACTTTACATATATTCTTTCCATCTTTGAGGATTTTTCTTGATACAATTAAACTGCCATCTTCGTCGGTGGCAATTCCATAACCGTCCAATATTTTTTTTGCAGTCTCAGACAGGTAAAACAATCCCTCAACATAGGCAGATTCAGCACCCGTTCGTATAATATCGTGACCTGTACGCTGCCCCAAAAGCAAATTAACGGAGTGAATTAAAATGGATTTGCCTGCTCCTGTTTCGCCTGTTAGAACATTAAAACCTGCACCAAATGTAACATCTGCATATTCAATTAAAGCAACATTTTCTATCGATAAATTCAGCAGCATGATGCGCAGTCCTTTCGTTTCAGGTTATCCTTTTAACATAAGTTTTATTTTATCGTTTAAAAGCACCGTATTTTTTTCTGATTTGGTAACACACAGTAGTGTATCATCTCCGGCAACACAGCCGATAATTTCATCAAGTCCCAAAGAGTCCAGCACATATCCCACCGCTTGCGCCATACCGGAGTGGGTTTTAATCACTAATATATTCATAGCGGACTCAACACTTGTTACAGAGTTTACCAAAATGGAACGAAAATTCTTATCTGAATTTTTTTGCTCGTTTCCACCGCTTTGAACATATTTGTACACACCGTCATTTCCTAAGACTTTAATAAGCTTTAAATCCTTAATATCTCGTGAAACAGTTGCTTGCGTTACGGTATATCCACTATCGGAGAGGCGTTTTGCCAATTCTTCTTGTGTGTCAATATTATATTTTGTAATCAAATCCAAAATTTTTGTATGTCTGCTTAATTTCATGAAAAAAAACTCCTCTCTTTAGTTTTCCTTTTTAACAAGCTTTTTGTGCAATACTCCAAAGAATTGGTATCCCTCAAAACGAATCAGCTGAAACTTTTGGGGAGACATTTGAATGGTTACAGACTCGTTCTCTGATATTTTTCCCAATACAGCGCTGTCTGCAGCTACAACTGCTTCATTGTCATGCAGCGTTCTGCATTTTACAACCACCTTTTTTTCTGGTGGAACAATGATTGTTCTTGAATACATTTTATGGGGACAGATCGGCGTGATAATCATAGAATCAAGAGATGGGTCTACAATAGGTCCCCCTGCAGAAAGCGAATATGCAGTTGAGCCAGTAGGCGTTGAAATGATAATGCCATCCGCTTTAAAATCATCTACATATTGATCGTCAATATATACATCTAAATCCAAAATTCTTAAAATAGAATTTCCTCGGGTCACAACAATATCATTTAAAGCCGTTGTCTTTTCGCCGTTTGTTAATGTGGCACAAAGCATCATTCTTTCTTCAATATAATAATCGTTTGAAAGAAGTTTTTCTAGTCCTTCTTCTATTTCGCTTTGTTCAATTTCTGACAAAAAACCAAGCTGGCCAAGATTGATACTCACAACAGGAATATTAAGAGCAGATGCTGTTTTTGCAACGGATAGAAGCGTTCCATCTCCTCCTAAAACCAAAATAATATCCATATTGGGATACTCTTTCTCGCTAATTCTTTTTGCCCCACTTACAGAAGCCTCTCTGTGTTTCCCATCTATAAATAAGGATGCGCGACTTCCAATAATTTCAGAAACGCGGTTTGCCAAGCGATATTCCGGGTCTTTCTGTTGATTTACAACAAGCAAAATGTTCAAAGTATTCATCTCCAAACAAATTTTATAATTATACATTATTATATTATAAAAATACAATTATAGCAAGTGTTATTTTTGATACAACAATAAAAAATATCTGATTTCTTTGTTTTTCTTTGTTTTCTTTATTTTTTTCTTTTTCTTTTTTTATTTTCTTGTTTTTCTATTGACAAATCGGCCGAAATATTGTATGATATATATGTGTAAAAAGGAAGAAGAATGAATTGGGAGATGTTGTATGGAAAACACTGCAATTCGCATGATTTTATGCGATGTCGACGGCACTTTACTTTCAAAAGAAGAAGCTATAATATCAAAAAGTGTTATCCATGCCATTGAACACGCTGCAAACAAGGGCATTCACATTGTGATTGCCAGCGGTAGAAGCTATAATGATTTAATGTCTTTGTTTTCATCTGTTTCAAATCTCGTTACATTCATCTGCTCCGATGGTGCCTTGATTGTGAAAAACGAAGAAATCATACACCAAACCGTTATCAATCCGGATCGAATAAAGTTTCTTATGAGTAAAATAAAACTCAATAACCAGGAATCTTTGATTCTTTACGGAAAGAGCAAAACTTTTTGTATTGGAAATAATTCTAATTTAGAAAATACTGTTCAGATTACATCACCGGATGATTTAAATGACAATGTTTATAAAATCGCGTTCAGAAATCTTTCTTCTCTCAATTGCCACAACATTAAAACCTATGGAAAGCAATGTGGGGATTTTACAAAGATTTATGAAGATGATACCTGGATTGAATTTGTCGCGCACGATGTTAACAAAGGCGTTGCAGTCCAGCGACTACAACATCTATTCCAGGTTTCGCCTTTGGAAACCGCGGCATTTGGAGATAACATCAACGATATTGAAATGTTACGACAGGCAAGACTTAGCTTTGCCTCCCCTACTGCAATTTCAGAGGTTAAGAGAATGTGCAAATTCACAACATCATGTGTAACAGATGAAATAATAAAATTAATTGATAAACAATAAATTATTTGTAAATAAAACAGGAGGATAAAATGTCTGATTCCGAAATTTTAAACTTAAAAGATAAAATGCGCATCATTCAAGAGATTGTCCCCGGAAAGCAAATCACACTTGCCCACATTATTGCCAATCCGGACAAAATTCTGTATCAGAAGCTGGGGCTTGACCCGAGTGTTGATTACACAAAATCCGCCATTGGTATTGTAACAATTACCCCGGCAGAAACAGCAATAATCATTGCTGATATTTCTACAAAATCTTCCGGTGCGGAAATCGGTTTTGTGGACCGTTTTAGCGGCACACTGATTATAACCGGAACTGTTTCTGAGGTTGAGTCTGCATTAAGGGCTTTATGTGACTATTCGCGAGATGTACTAGGCTTTACCGTTTGCAACATTTCCAAAACTTGATCGTATGCGTAAAATTATATTAATCGGTAGAAGTGAATGTGGGAAGACAACCCTGACACAGGCGCTTTCAGGAAAAAAAATTGAATATCAAAAAACGCAAGCAATCAACCATAACGAAATTATGATTGATACACCGGGAGAATACATACAAACAAAGATGTTAGGCGGCGCTATTGCACTCTATTCATACGAGTCTGACATTATTGGTCTACTGTTAAGTGCCACCGAACCTTTTTCTCTATACCCTCCCAATATAACCGGGCAGGCAACCAGAGAGGTTATTGGTATTGTAACAAAAATCGACCATGAACATGCAAACCCCGCCCGTGCTGAACGGTGGTTAAGGCTCAGTGGTTGCAAAAAAGTATTTCATGTAAGCTCCTACACAGGTGAAGGAATCTGTGAACTTCTGGATTATTTATCAAAAAACAGAAAAAACAACAAAAAACAACATAAAAACACTTGACATGATATTCTATATATGCTATTATTATATATGTAGAGTTAAATTTTTATAAAATATAACAAAGAAAACAAAAAGGAGAATGAGCATGGTATCTGAATACGAGATCAAAAAACAAATTTGTGACATCGGTAAAAGAATTTATGACAGAGGCATGGTTGCTGCAAATGATGGTAACATTTCTGTTAAAATTTCTGACAACGAATTTCTTTGCACCCCCACTGGTGTAAGTAAAGGTTTTATGACACCTGATTACATCTGTAAGGTTGATGCGAAAGGAAATGTGATTCAAGCAAACAAGGGCTTTAAGCCGTCTTCTGAAATCAAGATGCACATGAGAGTTTATAAAGAGCGTCCTGATGTACAGTCTGTTGTTCACGCACATCCGATTTACGCAACAAGCTTTGCAATTGCCGGCATTCCGCTGACACAGCCGATTATGCCTGAAGCAGTTATTGCACTGGGTTGTGTTCCGATTGCTGAATATGGCACACCTTCTACAGAAGAAATTCCGGATGCAGTTTCTAAGTATCTCCAATATTATGATGCAGTTCTTTTGGAAAATCATGGTGCACTTGCATATTCTGATTCTCTTTTGAGTGCTTATCATAAAATGGAATCTTTGGAATTCTATGCACAACTCTTATTCTTATCCAGACAGCTTGGCGGTCCAAAAGAATTAAGCAGTGCACAGGTTGAGCGCTTATATGAAATCCGCAGACAGTTTGGCTTAAAAGGAAAGCATCCAGCCGATGTTTGCCCCAATGCAAAAGCAGGCAAATCAAGTTGCCACAGTTGCGGTAAATGCGGCGGGCACTCTTCCTCCGATGCGGAAGGCGATTTGATTGCTGAAATTACAAAAAAGGTAATGGCTCAGTTAGGAAAATAATGGAGGTCAAGATAATGGATGACCACAATATTTCGCGAATTGTTGAAGCTGTTTTGAAAAATATACCCGTCAATTATTCTGAAAAGAAAATGACCATTGCTCTTGCAAAAAAAATTGCTGAAAAGGTAGAAGAAGAGGCTTTAAGAATTGGTGTAAAAGTTGTCGTTGCAATATCAAACAGCGGCGCCCGCCCTGTTTTAGTGAATTGCATGGACGATTCTTACATTGCAAGCTATGATATTGCTCTTCAAAAAGCATATACCGTGGTTGCTTTAAAAATGCCTACTTCCACTTTAAAAACGCTTTCTCAGCCCGGAGATCCCTTGTACGGAATTCAGTTTACAAACAATGGACAAATCGTAATATTTGGCGGCGGTGTTCCCCTAAAGATCCACGATACTGTAATTGGTGGCCTGGGTGTAAGCGGCGGCAGCGAAGAACAGGATATATATCTTGCCGAGTTTGGCGAGCGTGTATTTAACGAATTAATAAATAATGAATAGATAGGAGCTTATGTTATGGCAGTGAACGCAAATGATATTGAAGCAATTGTAAAACAAGTGCTTTCAAACATGAAAACAGAAGTTCCGCAAAAAGCATCAAGCGGAAGCATTCCAAGCACCTCAAGAGTTGCAATGCTGACAAAGCTTGAACACTATGACATAAAAGAATATCCCATTCCAGAGCTTGGTGATGACGATATTTTAGTTAAAGTTGAAGGTTGTGGTGTTTGCGGAACAGACGCGCACGAATTTAAGCGTGACCCATTCGGTTTGATTCCCGTTGTACTTGGTCATGAAGGTACCGGTGAAATCGTGAAAATGGGTAAGAATGTAAAAAAAGACAGCGCAGGAAAACCTCTATCGGTTGGTGATAAGGTTGTAACATGTATGATTTTCAAGGATGCACCTGAAATCACAATGTTTGACTTAAACAAACAAAATGTTGGTGACGGCGCTGATGTTTATGGTCTTCTTCCTGACGACGACATCCATTTGAATGGATGGTTTGCTGATTACATAGTAATTCGTGGTGGTTCGACCATATTTAATGTAAGCGATTTGGATTTGGATTCAAGAATTCTCATCGAACCCAGTGCAGTTTTAATCCACGCTGTTGAAAGAGCGAAAACAGTTGGAACATTAAGATTTAACAGCCGTGTTGTTGTGCAAGGTTGCGGACCTATCGGTCTTTTGTGTATCGCAATTCTCCGCACAATGGGTGTTGAAAATATTGTAGCAGTCGATGGCGAAGACAAGCGCTTAAGCTTTGCAAAAGAAATGGGCGCTACAAATTCTGTAAACTTCAAAAACCACAAAGGTATTGAGGAATTAACAAAGGCTGTGGAAGATGCATTTGGCGGTCATCTGGCTGACTTTGCATTCCAGTGCACAGGCTCCCCTATCGCACATGCAAACATTTATAAGTTTATCAGACGCGGTGGCGGACTTTGTGAATTAGGTTTCTTTATCAATGGTGGCGATGCAACAATCAATCCCCACTTTGATATATGTGCAAAAGAAATCACAACAGTTGGTTCTTGGGTATACACCCTGCGTGATTACGCAACCACATTTGATTTCTTAAAACGCGCAAAAGGTATCGGACTTCCCATTGAGAAGTTGATTACGCATCGTTATCCCCTTGACAAAATTAACGAAGCGCATGAAACAAACCTGAAAATGGAAGGTTTGAAAATCGCAATTATTAATGAATAATATTTTAGGAGGATATGAAAATCATGGCAAAAGAAGCATTAGGTATGATTGAAACAAGAGGCTTAACCGCAGCAGTGGAAGCTGCTGATGCAATGGTAAAAGCAGCAGAGGTTGTATTAATTGGCACAGAAAAAATCGGTTCCGGTTTGGTAAGCGTTATGGTTCGCGGCGATGTTGGTGCTGTTAAAGCTGCAACAGAAGCAGGTGCCGACTGTGCGTCTAAATTAGGCGAATTGGTTGCAGTTCATGTAATCCCCAGACCCCACGCTGATGTTGAGAAGATTTTACCTTCATTTTAATTGAAAAGAGGGAAAATTAAATGGCAGAAAAAGAAAAAAACACTGCAAAAAGCACTGCCCCTGTAAAAGAAACAAAGGCAGCAGCTGAAAAAAAATCAGTTAAGTCAGAAAATGAAACAACAAATAAAACAATGAAAGAAAATGTGAAGGGAGAAATTAAAATGGCACAAGAAGCATTAGGTATGGTAGAAACAAGAGGTTTGGTTGCAGCAATCGAAGCTGCAGATTCTATGCTCAAAGCAGCAAATGTTGTTTTGGTTGGCACAGAAAAAATCGGTTCTGGTTTGGTAAGCGTTATGGTTCGCGGTGATGTTGGTGCTGTTAAGGCTGCAGTTGATGCTGGCTCTAACAACGCTGCAAAACTTGGCGAACTCGTTGCTACCCATGTTATTCCCAGACCCCATGGCGATGTTGAAAAGATTTTACCTGCTCTTAAATAAGAGAGTCTTTTCTACAAAAATAAAAATTCACTTTTCCGTGCCGAATATAACAATTCGGCACGGAGAGAATTTTTGTTAGGATTCCAAAAAATAATTTTAGGAATGGTGAATTATGATTATTGGAAAAGTTACAGGAAGCATTGTTGCTACGCGTAAAAATGAAAAATTAATTGGCTGCAAATTAATGATTGTAGAAATATTTGAGAAAATGAATTTTGGAAAAACAAAAATCATTGCTGTAGACAATGTTGGCGCCGGTATTGGCGAAGTTGTTATGATTGCTCAAGGTAGTGCTGCACGCATTGGTTGTAACCTTGATAATTCTCCTGTTGATGCAGCAATTGTAGGTATTGTAGATAACGGTTCTGAATTGGAGTTGTGATATAAATGTCACTTGAAGAATTAAAGCAAAAGCTTAAAGACGCCGGAATTGCCGGAGCAGGTGGTGCTGGCTTCCCTACTTATGCAAAATTGAGCGAAAAAGCAGACACAATTATTCTAAATTGTGCTGAATGCGAGCCCTTGCTGACCTTGCATAAACAGGTTTTAGCATCCTACGCATTTGAGATTTTATCCGCACTCTCTTTGATTGCGGAATCTGTTGGCGCAGATGATATTATTGTTGCCTTAAAACATAATTATAAAGATGCAATCTACGCAGTTAAAGCTGTTTTAGATAAATTTAAAAATATAAAAATTTCCTATCTTCCTGAGGTATATCCTGCAGGAGATGAAGTGTTGACAATATACGAAACAACGGGAAGAGTTGTTCCTCCCGGGAGTATTCCAATTTCTGTTGGTGTTACAGTATTTAATGTTGAAACTGCATTAAATGTTTACAACGCAGTATTTCAGAACACTCCTGTCACACACAAATATGTTACAATTTCTGGTGCTGTACATAATCCCATTACAGTAAAAGCACCTCTTGGGATGCAGTTTTCTGAATTAATTAAGATAGCAGGTGGTTCCACGGAAGAGAATTATGCTATTATTTCCGGTGGTCCGATGATGGGTAGCTTAGTAAATCCGTTGGATACTGTTACCAAAACAACAAATAGCATTTTGGTATTCCCTGAAAATCACCCCTTGATTGAAAAGAAAAAAACAAAGATTTCCATTAGCTTAAAGCGTGCAATGGGTACATGTTGTCAATGTAGGGCATGTACGACAACATGCTCACGAAATCTACTTGGACATCCCATTGAACCCCATGCTTTTATGAGAAGTGCTACAAGCGGCGATACAAAGGACATAAAGCCTTTTATCAATACATTGTTTTGTTCCGGTTGTGGAATATGCGAACTTTATTCATGTCCGCAAGGATTATCACCAAGAACACTTATTACAGAATATAAAAATGGGTTGCGCGCAAATGGTGTGAAAATTCCAGATGGAATCACAACAAAACCAGTTGATTCATTTAGAAACATGAAGCTTGTTCCTCTCCCCCGCTTAACTGCTCGCTTGGGATTGACAAAATATAACAAGCCCGCACCAATGGATGACAAAGAACTTATTGTAAAAAAATTACGCATATCATTAAAACAAAATATAGGTGCTCCTGCAAAACCCGTTGTAAAAGTGGGTCAAGAAGTTGTTGTCGGCAGCATTCTTGCGCAAGCTGATGAAAGCGCTTTGGGACTTCCGTTACACTGTCCCGTCAACGGAAAAGTATTGGATGCAAATGAGCATTTTATAATGATTCAATGCAATCACTAACCAGAAGGGAAGATTGGCAAAATGAGTAAAGCAATCGGTATGGTGGAATATGTTACGGTTTCAACCGGTATTCTCGCTGCTGATACAATTGTAAAAACTGCTGATGTAGATATCATCGAAGCGCAAACAGTTTGTCCCGGAAAATATATCATTATTATATCCGGCGAATTAAGCGCTGTTCGCGCTGCTGTAGATGCTTCCAAAACAAAATTTGACGAAAAATTAATTGATAGTTTTGTTTTAGGAAATCCCCATGAATCTATTTTCTCTGCGATTTACGGTGCTTCACATATTGAAAATGTGGAAGCATTAGGTGTTTTAGAAACTTATTCTGCTGCTTCTATTATCGTTGCAGCTGATGTTGCTGCAAAAACCGCAGAAGTTGAATTGATTGAGCTTAGAATTGCGAAAGGAATGTGCGGCAAATCGTACATGTTAATTACAGGGAGTGTGGCATCTGTCACGGCTGCTATTGAAAAGACGAAAGCACAAATCACAGATAACGGCTTCTTCTTAGATAGTTCGATTATTGCACGGCCTGATGAAAAGCTCTGGCAAACACTCTTATAAAATTTGACAAAAACCGTTTCAGCGGGCAAGATATAAAATTTTGAGACCGGAGGATTAGAAAGATGGAATTAAACGAAAAATATATTGACCAAATCGTAAAGAACGTGATGAAAAATTTAGAAAATGCTGCACCGCAACAAAGATTAAAAGGTGTATTTGATAATATGACAGATGCTTTGGCAGCTGTTGATAAGGCATATAAGTTTTACCGCAGTTACTCCATTGAGCAACGGGAGAAAATGATTGCAAACATTCGCAAATTAACACTTGCCGAAGCGGAAACCATGGCTGTTATGGGTGTTGAAGAAACAGGCATGGGTAGAGTTTCTGACAAAATTATTAAGCATCAGCTTGTTGCAAACAAAACACCCGGTACAGAAGATTTAAAAACAACTGCATGGACCGGTGATGATGGCTTAACATTGGTTGAAATGGCTCCCTTTGGAGTTATCGGCAGTATCACACCATCTACAAACCCCAGTGAAACCGTTATTTGTAACTCTATCGGCATGATTGCTGGTGGCAATGGCGTTGTTTTCAACCCCCACCCCAATGCATGTAAAGTAGCAAATTATGCGGTTGATTTGGTAAACCGCGCTATTGTAGAAGCAGGCGGTCCTGAAAACCTTGTTGTTTCTGTTTATAAACCAACAATGGATACATCTAAGGAAATGATGACATCCCCCATTGTTAAGATGTTGGTTGCAACAGGTGGCCCCGGTGTTGTTCGCACACTGCTCTCCTCCGGTAAAAAAGCAATTGGCGCAGGCGCAGGAAATCCTCCTGTTATTGTTGATGATACAGCTGACATTGCAAAAGCAGGAAAAGACATTGTTGCCGGTGCAAGTTTTGACAACAATCTTCCGTGTATTGCAGAAAAAGAGTGTTTTGCAATCAGCTCAATTGCAGATGAATTAATTGACAGCATGATTAAAAATGGTGCTTATATGTTAAGCAGCGCACAAGGTGAACAATTAAAGAAAATTGCATTAGTTGAGAAGGATGGAAAATATTCCATCAACAAAAAATGGGTTGGAAAGGACGCTAGTCTTTTCTTAAAGGAATTGGGTATTGAATCTGATGCAAGATTGATTATCTGTGAAACAGATGAGATGCATCCCTTTGTTCAGGTTGAAATGATGATGCCTATTTTGGCCATCGTCCGCGTGAACTCCATCGAAGAAGCAATTGAAATGGCTGTTAAAGCAGAGCACGGAAATCGTCACTCTGCACACATTCATTCTAAAAATATTGATCATTTAACTGCATTTGCAAAAGCAGTAGAAACCACAATTTTTGTTAAAAATGCTCCATCCTATGCAGGCATTGGTGCAGGTGGCGAGGGCTACACAACCTTTACCATTGCCGGACCTACAGGAGAAGGTTTGACCGCTGCTCACTCCTTTACCCGCGCAAGAAGATGCGTAATGGTTGACGGACTTCACATTGTTTAATACTTTTAAAAAAGGGTGTATATTATGAACGCATTAGGATTAGTTGAAGTATATAGCTTTACCACTGCTGTATGTGTTGCAGATATTGCAGCAAAAGCTGCAGATGTAAAAATAATTGCATTTGACAGAAACAGACCGCTTGACCCAAATGCTCCTGCCCCACTTGTTATGGTGGTAAAAATGGAAGGCAATGTCTCTGCTGTAAAGGCTGCTGTTGAAGCAGGTGTAAATTATGCAAAAGCAGAGGGAAAATATATTGTATCTCATGTAATTGCAAATCCGGCAGATTCCGTTGAGAAAATGGGATATCTGATGGATATTAACAAAGACAAATTCAATAAAAAATTGCCAAAAAACTTTTTGGGTAAAGAACCAGTTGTTGGCGCTGCTTCAGACATTGGCTTATTAGAGGTCCAAGGCTTGGTTGCATCCATTGAGGGCCTTGATGCTATGTTGAAGGCTGCAGATGTACGATTGATTCACACCGAGAAGCGTCTTGGTGGTCGACTCTGTACATTTATCATAACCGGCAGTGTTTCCTCTGTAAAAGCAGCAATTGAAGCCGGCGAAAATCATGCTGCAAAACTTGGTAAAATTTATGGAAAAGCCGTAATTCCGCGTCCACATGACGAGGTTATTAAATTTTTTGATACAGAAAATTAATTAAAAGCGAGTGTATTGTTATGTTAGATATGAAAACAATTGAAGAGGCAGTAAAAGCTGCTCTGATTGATTTTGAAGCGAATAAAGATTCCGTAACAATCGGTGTATCACAGCGCCATGTGCACTTATCCAGAAAAGATTTGGACATTTTATTTGGCGAAGGCTTTGAACTGACAAAGAAAAAAACATTGATGGGACGGGAGTTTGCCTCTGACCAGTTTGTAACATTGGTTGGTCCATCCTTAAAATCTATTGAAAAAGTTCGGGTGTTAGGTCCTGTTCGAAAAGACACTCAGGTTGAAATATCAAAGACAGATACATTTATTCTTAAAGTTAGTCCTCCGGTTCGTCCCTCGGGCAAAATAGAAGGATCAGAGCGTCTTGTTTTAGTTGGACCCTGCGGAACAGTTTATTTAAACGAAGGTGTTATTATTGCAAACCGCCATATTCACTTGGATCCGGAATATGCACAAGCAAATGACATTTCAGATAACGAGTATGTTGATGTTATTGTAGAAGGCATTAAACCAACCAGATTTTATGATGTTCAAGTGCGCGTTCGGGATGATTTCCGTTGCGAAATGCACATTGATACAGATGATGCAAACTCTACTCTACTAAAAAACGGCGACAAGGTTAAGATTTTAAAAAAGCAATCTATGAGGTGATTTCATGTTTGCGTTGGAACGACAAAAGAGAATATTGGAAATTCTAAATACCTCCGGAGCGGTTTGGGTTGGTAAACTGAGCACTGAGCTTGGAGTTACAGAAGAAACCGTTCGCCGTGACCTGGAAAAGCTGGAAAAGCAGGAGGTTTTAGTGCGTACCCATGGTGGTGCAATTCCGATTACTGAAAGTTCTTACGAACTTTCCTTGGAAAAGCGTAAACACACCAATTCTGCTGTAAAAGAACGATTAGCGCAGGAAGCGGCAAGACACTTGCTCCCTGGTGATACCATTTTTTTGGACTCCTCTACAACCACATTTTTTATCGCAAAGGAAATCAAAAAAATTAGAAATATTACGGTTATTACCAATTCATTGCGTATTATCGATGAGCTTTCTGGTGTTGAATCGGTCAAGCTTTTAACCACAGGTGGACTTGTAAGCAATAACCAATCTTTTGTTGGCTCCTTAGCGGAACACTCCATTCGCGATAATTTTTTTGCAGAGAAAGTGTTCTTTTCCAGTAAGGGAATCACAAATGACGCAGGGATATTGGAAAGCAACGAGCAGGAATGTTTTATAAAGCAACAAATGCTTGCCAATGCAAATAAAAAATATTACCTGTGTGATTCATCAAAAATTGGTAGAGTCGGATTTTATAAGCTCTCCCCCATTGATGATATTGATTACTTCATTACTGACGCCACACCGGAAACAGAGCTCATGGAGAAATTTTCTGATGCAGGTGTCACATACATCCATGTAGACGCAAAGTAAAAAAATTAGTGTAGCTATTGCTCATGCAATAGCTACTTTTTTATACAAAAAAAGAAAGCCCACAAAAGAAGAACTTTTGTGGGCTTTTTACATGTTTTATTATTTTGTTTGTGATAAAACAGTATGATATGCGGTGTATGCTGCGTCAGGTACAAAACCATCGCCACCCCAAATAAATGCTTTTGCGGAAGCTGTTGCAGTATACTCCTCGGTATTTAATGTAAAGGTATAGTTCTGATTTGCTAAAGGTAAGGATGCACCACCATTTATAGAGGGAATATCCTGTACCTTACAATCAATCAAAGCACCACTATTGTCATAAATTGCAAGAATTGCAAACAAGTTCAATTCGTTGCCTGGTGCATTTACTTTATTGTTTACAGCTGTCAAGTTCAATGTGATAGAACCAGAACCATCCATATTTGGAACAAAAGCATCTAATGTGGGTGTAATCACTTCGGACTTAACAATTGTACCCAAACTAACCGTCTGTATACGACCCGGAATATATCCACTTACTGCAGCGTTTGTCTCATCATATGGGAAAATTTCAAATTTGACTTCCTTACCAACCATATCAGCAGGAATTTCATAGTCAAAACTATTTCCTGTTACATATTTCTGGTCAATCAACGCCCAACCTTCATCTGCATATTCTGAATCGGGTGTAACTTTCACCAATGTACGAACAATAACCTTGCTGGCAGTAACCGTTTCTCCAGTTATAGCAGCATCAGAAGGTGTATGTATCCAAGAAAATGTAGCTGTTTCACCAGCAATATTGGATGACGGTGCACTGATTGCAGATACTACCGGCACAGAACCAGCAGGAGCATTTGCTGCGACAACAGGTTCATAAATGAGATCATCCATATACCAAGAAAGCTTCGCTTTACTTGTACCTGCAGTGTATCCAGTTAACAATTCTTCAAGTTTTGCAGCATTTTTTCCGTCTTGAGAATGTGATAAAATAAACTGAAGGTTTGGTATTCTGTCGGGGTTTTTAAAATAGGTAACGCCTCTGGCATTGAGCGCCCCTCCGGGAAATTGTTTTTCAATATAATGCCATTTTCCATCATTAAAATTAGGAATTGTTTGTTTTACATAATTGGTCTGCCAACTATCTTGGAGTCCGCCACTTGCGTTGGTACCTTTATACTCAATTGCAACAGTAAATGCCTGACCGGCAGAATTTAAAGTATATGTACCAATTGTATTGCCCTCTGCGTCTAATTTTAACGCTTTGTCAAAACGAATCCAACCAGAAAGTTTGTAAGCACTATCAAGAATTATGCCCTGGTCAAGAAAATAAGGATTTAATAAACCATGGTTACCATCCATTGAGTGGGTAATGAGCAAAGCATCTGTACCGCCAATACCTTCCCCTTCTGCCCGAGAAATTGTAGAAGCATCATTTGCGGTGCCGCTACTACTAAATTCTGTATTAAAATCATAATACAAGTAAGGATAGTCATCCCCGGCAAGCGAGTCTAAATAATTCATATTTGCTGCTGCATGTGCGGGTACGGTGCTCACAAATGTGAGCACCACAGCCAGAAGCAGCGTTATTGAAAAATATTTTTTCATAATTAATTGCCTCCTATTCCTGCAAATTAGTTGGTTCTTCCTGTGAAGGGAGAGAATGTAAATGAACCGTTACCCTGCGTATATACACCGAAGGAACCATTATACGGAATTGCATTTGCATCGTTATCAGTATAGTCAAGCAAGTTTTTGCCGTTAATATTGAGGACTAATCTGGTTCCGCCATTCTCGCCTGCTAATGCACCAACTACAACGCTGATAGGTTTGCCTTCACCATAAGAATAAATAGAATTATTGATGTTGGGGATACCCGGACCAACCAAAGGATGCAGCTCTACTTCATCGCCGATAAAGTAGGTACGAACACCTTTTACAAAACGCTGTACTTCGATAAATCCGTCCATAAAACCAATCAGATATGCGGTCTGTTCTCTTGTACCGGATATCATGTTATCACCTGCGCAAAGCATGAAGGACGGCCAACTGTTACCTTCGGAAATTTCCATATCGAAAGCAATAAGTTTATCTACAGGGGTTGAGGTATAGTATGCAGGAGCACCCTGAACAGTAACCTTACCCATTTTTTCTTCTGCCTGACCTTTCCATACTGAGCTTCCGATTGCCATAGATGTATAAGGAAGATTTACAGCATCCTGATTACTCGGGAACGGAATAACTGTTACAGGAACTTCTTTTGTAAAGGTCTTACCATCTTTTTTAGCAACAATTGAAATGGTTGCAGAACCTTCCTTGAGTGATGAAGCCATGTATTTTTCACTGTCTACCGTAACAACAGAGGGATCACTGGATGTAATTGTAACCTCGTCCGGAGCACCAAAGTCAATGCCGGATGTAGAGAATACTTTAATCGGCAAATTAGCATCATAGCCAGGAATCATGTTTAGTTCATCAACGCCGATGTCAATATGGTCAATCTCATCACCTGCGTTAATAAACAACTTTCTTGTAGAGAAGATTCCGTTAATTTCGGCAGTTGCTAAAATCCATACCTGAGAAAATTTACCAGTGGAGGTTGCTACGCCATTTTCATCGATTGTAATTGCTTCAGGGTCACTGATTTCATAAGAAACTTTACCTGCAGATAAAGGATATTTTTCATTGTCAAGACCTTCTATGCGAATGTCAAGCTGCATGCTCTTTCCTTTATCTATGATATACTCTCTCTGTTTTGCAACAAAGTATTTCGGACCTGTAAAATCAAAATTGTCTCTATACTCCGGTACTGGACCAGTTTGTGCAATGGTCTGTCTCGCCTCTTCCGGCCAGTTTGCATCAGGATAAACATACACATCACCGTAAACATTATCCGGAGCAAGATTTCTACCTTTTTCTGTAGTAGAATATGTTTCTTCGATTATGTTATTTGTAATAACCGGTGTATGTGTCATGAAATAATAGATATCCTCAGTGGGAACTGTTTTCATTGTAGAAAGATGAGAAAATTCCCAAATTACATCACTTGTATCAACAATGTTCTGATACCAATGGGTACTGAGTGTACCTTGGTCAGGATAAATAAAGCCATACGCATTACGGTTATTCTTCATATAGTTGTGGTGAATAAAGCTCTGAATTTTTTCTTTCGGTAGATTTTGCGCACCTAATGTATAGATAGATGCACCGTCAAACAATTCACCATTAGATGTTTCATTAATAAAGTTATAAGCTGCTTCATAGTTGGTCATATATGAACCGGTTTTTGCGTTCAGGTCCCAACCCCAACCAAGAGACAATCCTGAATAAGGTACATTGGTGATGGTGTTATGATTATATGTCATATCTTTTGCATAACCCATTGTTACAGCAGCTGCAATCTGCCAGTCCTGACCAATATCATGAACATAGTTGTTGTCAACAGAGCATCCCTCTGTGTAGAAAAGTGGTTCAGGATTTACTTCTGCAATATAAGTATCACCAACAATAATACCATTTGCAGCAGTATCATAAACTTCATTACCAACTACTTTACAATATTTTGCACCTTCATGGTATGTGATACCCTTTGTACCAAGTCTTGTTACATCACAATTTGTAATATCTACATACCAACCATAGAATACTTCAAAAGCAGAAGGAACATCAATCAATCCATTACCAAAGTTTATTTTTGCCATGTTCTGACGGACCCAAATACCTGTAGCATTGTTTAATTCATGCCAGTCATTTTCAGCAATGGTTAAGTTATCAAAACGAATGTTATGAACAGGTGTTTTTTCGTTTACACCTTTTATTGTAACAATTTCCTGACTAACAGGAAGTGTTACTTCCATGGTGGACATATCTTCCCCCGCTCTGGGAATGTAGTACAAATAGCCGTCAGTACTGCTAATGTAAAACTCACCCGGCTGAGACAAGAATCTGTAAGAATTCTGAAGATGTGCCGGGAATTCCTGCGGCTGGTTAGGCCAACGAATAATAATGTTCAGTGCGGAAGCCCAGCCAGGTGCCATAGGATTGATTATAACACGACCATCTTCCTGCTCTACAACATTGTCAATTTTTGCAAAACAAATCTGGAAGTTGTTCAGATACCACATTTCGATTTCGTGTAATTCTTCTTGTGTTAAATCTAACAACCATCTGTCACTTGAAATGTAATTTTTCTTGTATTCTTGCCACTTGCAATCAGGTGCCAAACCGGAAATGGTTCTTGCTAAAATACCTCTTACACCATTAAACCATGCCTGGCGATATTTTTTTCCTTGACCAACAAAGACCTTATATATATTCTTTTCCGGGTCATGCAAGGTAAATCCTTTATATTCTTTACCTGCGGAAAGGGTTGCTTTTTCATCACCCCATGAGGTGTATACAACTGTATAACCGTCAGAACCAGAGTCTTCAACACCAAGTTCTAAAGCGGAACTCATCTTCTGCTCGCCCTTAATGCGAACATAGATGTCATTCTTCATATGTTCATTATAACTTCTTACCATGTCGCGAGCGGCTTGAACGGTCTTTAAAGGATGTGCCTGTGAACCATCGTTTTTATCGTTACCTGTCTCGTCATCAACATAGATGGAAAACTTTGTAGAAAGCTCAGCAATACGATATAAAATCTGTGCTGCTTCTGCTCTTGTAATTAGGTTTTTGGGTAAATATTTTCCTGTGTCATAACCAGAAATCAAGCCGTATTCTGCTGCATTTTTAACGCCGGATTGCGCCCAAGAAGAAATAGATGCGGCATCACTGAAGGAAGGTGCATCGCTCTTCTTTTCAGCATTCTTTAATACCGCATATCTTGCTGCGATGGTTGCTGCTTCTTCTCTTGTGATAGCACGATTCGGATGGAAATTTCCACCAAAGGTTAATGCAGGATCCAAAAGGCCTAAACTTGTTGCAACTTGCAAATATGGTGCAAACCATTCATCGCCTTTAACATCCTTGTAGTTTGATTTATAAGCAGGAAGTGTTAATTTTAAGGAATCTGTAACCATCTTTACAAACTGTGCACGCGTTAAATTTTCATTAGGTGCATAATTGTTTGCATCCATACCATCAATATAATCATTGGTAGCAAGAGTATTAATTACATCTGCTGCCCAGTGACCTGCAACATCACCAAAGGATTTTGTATCTGTTGCTTTCGGCGGATAAATGCCGTAGGATTCTGTTCCTTCAAATTCCGGAAGCGCTTCTGCTTCTTTGTTCGGAGTAGGAATATTATATTTTGCATTTGGTACTCTACCCTGCGGCTTCATAGATACATTATCTACCAGCATTTCGTGGGGACCATTACCTTGACCATAGCGGATTTGAATCTTACCGGCACCGGAAGATTCTCTGCCTTTACTGTCTTTACCGCTCCAGCCAATTGAAAATTTATGTGTCTTCCACTCAGGACCAATACCATTAGTACCTCTGTAGAGTGTTAACCAACCACCGGTATCACCAAAATAGAAAATAAATTCAATATCTGCTGTACCTGTAGGTGATTTAACATCCAATGAAATGTCATATACTTCTCCGGCATACATTTTCATTTCATTAATGTCGATAGCAGCATTGCCACTACCACTGTTCTTTAATTTGATACAACCTCTACCAGACATCTTATCTGATGTTTCAAGGGAAATAACACCGCCGGCAGCAACCGTCATATCTACCTGTTCTTGTGTATCGAAGCCGCCAATTTTACCAAAAATATCCAGTGCTTCCTCTGTTTCTGTACTCTCAACAGGTTTCTTTGCTGCCATTACCACTGCAGATGACGAAAGAATCATCAACGCAGCAAGAAATGTGCTTAATAATCTTTTTTTCATCAAATGCCACCTCCAATTACTGCAAGAAGCATATAAATTACTTTTGCTGCCTGCGCACGCGTTACAACTGTTTTGGGTGAGAATGTGTTGTTGCCAACACCTTCCATAATACCCAATTCAACCATTGCATTTACAGCATCCTTCGCATAGTCAGCAATGTTTCCGCTGTCTTTAAAGTTTGCCTTTGGTGCATTCAGGTCGTTACCTGCAAGCTTATATGCTCTGAACATAATAACTGCCAAATTTTCTCTTGTAATACCACCAGCAGGATCAAAGGTTGTAGCATCAATGCCGGTTATAAGACCGAGACTGGATGCAGTTGCAATGTAAGGATAGCTCCAACGATCTGCTGCTACATCTGTAAAATTGCACGCTGCTCCACTGTTTGCATCACTAAATGCTGTAACAATTAATTTAACCATTTCTTCTCTGGTAACAGCATCGTTCGGCGCAAAAATACCGTTGCCTCTTCCGGCAACAATGCCGCGTGCAGATAAATAGTCAATCGCTTCCTGTGCCCATGCAACTGTGCCAAGATCGGAAAAAGTTGCTGGATTATCAACCAAACCATCATCTTTTTCCGGTTCAACCGGTCTTGTTGTAGAACCAACTCCGGCACTCTGACCAGGACCCAAGGGACGAACGGAAGGTGTGGAGGGGGTTAATGAACCAATTTGTGCAACCAATGTATTCATCATCGGTCCCGCAGCATTTTCAAAGTCAAGAATGGTTGCAAAAGGCAATTCCTTCAATCTTTGGAACAATGAATAATGCAAGTTATTGCTTACCAATAAATCAAGTTTTGCACCATCAAGGCTTAAAATGTTATTGTCTATAAAATAGTCTGTTGCATCGTACAATGTAAGATAATCAGATTCCTTTGCTACAGCAAGCAAAACAGCCCTCTGGAATTGTTTATCAATTTCAGTGGTCTGGATAGATGTTGCAGCTGCAGGATTCATAAAGGAAACAACTGTTGCAGGTGTTACCTTGTCATAAAAAGTACCGTCAATTGTCGTTGCTTCGATGGCAGCTTGTACTTTTGTGTCGAATACAGCAGAATCACCACCATTAGCAATTGCAGCACGCGTTAAAACCTCATCCATCTTTGTTGCAAATGTAAGCTCAGTTGCAGCAAGATCAGCCGGGTTTAACAGGACGCTGTCTGTGGAAAGATCCCATGTTTCAACTTCTTTATCAACCAGTTTACGAATAGGTGTTGATAAGGTTTGATAAACGGATAAGTCATAGATTATATAACGGGCTCCTTCTGTAGCACCTGTTAACTTATCTTTAATGGCATCCGCATTTGCAACCAGGTCGGCTGCTGTAATAGCATTCAACTGATTGTAAAAATTAACCTTTTCCTGGTTATTTTGATATACGAATTCTTTTGTAGAACCGTTACCAAGGAACAATTTGTATGTTCCTGTGGTAACGCTATCTCTCATAATAAAATTGAATACATATTTGTATGCACTTTGAACTTGTGTTGCCGTTTCCTGTCCGATGCCATAAATCTTGGAATCAACTACAGCTACACCATCGGCATCCTTTGACCGCTTCACATAAGCGGTCAAGTTGCCTAAATCTGTATCTGATTCTACAGTTGCAGTTACAGTAAATACATTCTGCACAAC
>JAZPYM010000089.1:0-12178 GCA_045544215.1 Congzhengia sp. | reverse complement strand
GCTGACTAAAATCTTCATATCTTTGCTCCAAATCATATTTGATGACTCTATTATAACACAAATCAGCATGGTTTAGAAAAAATATTTATAATTTGTTCATAACAAAAACTTTACTTTTGCGGATGTCTATGGTACAATTGACTTAAGACAAAAAAACGACAAATCGAACACCACATTCCCACTTGTTTATGACAGGCGGGATTTTAATTACAAAGGAATGAATGTGTATGAAGCTAAAATCCAGAGTTTTTGACGAAACCGCCATAAACCGCGCTATTGTGCGAATTGCGCACGAAATTGTTGAGCGTAATGATGCAACAGAAGATATCATTTTAATTGGAATTAAAACCCGTGGTGTTCCGCTTGCAAAAAGGCTGTCCGATTGTATTTATCAAAAAATCGGAACGCCCAATCCACTGCCTGTGGGTACCCTGGACATCACTTTTTATCGGGATGACTTAACCCAAAAACAAGCAGATGGTCCTAAGGTTTCAAACAGTCAAATTCCTGAAAATTTAACAGGAAAAACTGTGATTTTAACGGACGATGTGATTTTTACAGGCAGAACGGTGCGCGCCGCTATGGATGCCCTTTTAGCGTTTGGCAGGCCCGCCAAAATTCAGCTGGCTGTTATGGTGGATCGCGGACACAGAGAACTACCTATTCGAGCAGATTTTATCGGGAAAAATATTCCTACCTCAAGAAATGAAATTATTTGCGTAAAGCTAAAAGAAGCAGACGGCGAGGACGCCATTGAAATTTGTGAACTTGACGAAGGAGAGAGTCATGCAAAGTAGGCATGGCTCTTTTTTAGTATAATTTAAAAAAACACGAAAAAAATATGGTAGAGGTGTTGAATTTGAAAACAAAAAGAGAAGGAACTCAGACCATATTTTTTGAAAATTGTCCCCATATTCTTGCCACAAATGCCATTGCAGGAAATAAGGAACGGGAGGGTCCGCTGGGAGATTTGTTTGACGAAACCTTAACAGATGACCTGTGGGGTGAAAAAAGTTGGGAAAAAGCAGAAAGCAAAATGATGCAGCAAACAATTTTGTCGGCGCTGAAAAAAGGAAATCTTCACCCTGCTGATATTGACTATATTTTTGCAGGAGACCTTTTGAATCAGTGTGCCAGCACCAACTACGGCATCCGCGTGTTTTCCATTCCGTTTATTGGACTTTATGGTGCCTGCTCCACCATGGGCTTGTCTATGAAAATGGCGGCAATGGCAATCGATGGCGGGTTTGCCCAGCGCTGCATTGCCGTAACCTCCAGTCATTTTTGTTCTGCAGAGCGCCAGTTCCGCTTTCCTTTAGAATATGGCGGGCAGCGTCCCCCCAGCGCGCAATGGACCGTTACCGGCTCCGCTTGTGTGATTTTAGACCGGGAAAAAGGAGATGCAAAAATTGAGTGTGCCACCACAGGTAAAATTGTGGATCGTGGTATTACCGATGCTAACAACATGGGTGCTGCCATGGCGCCTGCTGCCATTGATTGTTTATGTGCGCACTTTGCAGACACCGGCAGAAAGCCATCGGATTACGATGCGATTTTTACCGGTGATTTAGGAAAAATCGGCAAGTCAATTGTCATAGACCAAATGCGCGAAAACGGATATGATATGTCAGAAAATTATACCGATTGCGGTGTAGAAATTTTCAGCAAATCCCAGGATGTGCATGCAGGGGGCAGCGGTTGTGCCTGCTCCGGCCTTGTACTGTGTGCCCATATTTTGCCAAAGCTTTTGTCAGGTGAATGGAACAAGGTATTATTTGTGCCTACCGGGGCTTTAATGAGTCCGACTGCCGTACAGCAGGGAGAAAGCATTCCTTCTGTTGCACACGCAATCAGTATTATGGTATAAGAAAAAGGCTGCAGCAAATGCTGTAGCCTTTTTTATGACGGATATCCCAATTCCCGATGATTGATTGTTGTTAAATAGTTTTTTTGCTTTAAATATTTTGCCAGATGCTCTACCACCGCTACAGAACGATGCTGTCCGCCGGTACAGCCGATGCCTACCACCAAAGTATGCTTTCCCTCGCGGGTGTAAAGGGGAAGCAGGTGCAAAAGCATATCCTCAAGTTTTTGCAAAAAGGTCTGGCTCTCCTCACAGGATAAGGCATATTCTGCTACGCCTTTGTCCTTCCCCGTTAATTCCTTCAGTGCATCCTCATAAAAGGGGTTGGGCATAAAACGAACATCAAACACCAAATCACAATCCAAAGGGATGCCTCGTTTAAACCCAAAGGAAACCAGGGTTACCGCAATTTTTTCATAGGTTCTGGATGTACTTTCAAATGCTGTTATAAGCTTTTCCCGCAAATCCTTGGTCAAAAGTGCGGTAGTGTTTATGACAAAATCGGAGCGATTACGAATTTCTGACATAAGCGCCCGTTCATATTTGATACCGTCCTCAATTCTGCCCTGCCCCATGTGCGGGTGTTTTCTTCTTGTTTCCTTGTAGCGCTTGATGAGCGTGGCATCATCTGCATCCAAAAACACAACCGTACATTTGTTGCCCCGTTTTTTAAACATATCCATTTCGTCTGATAAATGGGTAATCAGTTCGCCACTTCTGGCATCCACCACAAAGGCAATCTTTTCCAGGGTAAAATTGGAATTCTGGCAAAGGGTAATGAAATTAGAAATTAAGATTGGCGGAATATTATCAATGCAATAATAGCCGATGTCCTCCAAAATGTGCACTGCCGTAGATTTGCCTGCACCGGACATTCCTGTGATGATGACCGTCTCCATACAATCTCCTCCTAAATTCCAAGTCATAGAGCATACCTTGTTTTTATTTTAACACATTTTTGAAAAAAAGTAAAAGGTTTTGTAAAAATAGTACATACTAAAATCAAAAGTTTTTATCGGGAGCGCTCAATATGATGATTGCATTGGAAAAAGGTTTAGAGGAATTAAAGCCCTATTTTGCTCAAAGAGGATACCAGGTTGTAGAATTAGACAGTACATCGCGTTATGATGTAGTCATTTACCAAAACACAAGTGTGCTATCCATTCCCACGCCAAGCCAAAGCAGCGTAAAAGCGGGACTTGGCGCAGGCGGCGTTTTTTTGATTTGTGCAAAAGGAAGAACAGCAGATGAGATTGAAACAATTTTGCGTCAAAAATCTTACAACAATCTCTTTTAATTTTGGTGCATTTTATTGTTGAATTTCGCACCTTTTTGGTGTATAATAAGAATAGAGTAAAATTTGGAAAATTATGCATTATGGGAGTATGAGAACATGAAATCCGCAATTTATCTTGATAACAGTGCTACGACACCCTTAAAAAAAGAAGTTTTAGATACAATGATGCCTTATTTGACGGAGCATTTTGGTAATCCGTCCTCCATATACACCATTGGAAGAAATGCAAAAGAGGCGATTGAAACAGCTCGCCAGCAGGTAGCAGATGCCATTGGTGCAACTCCTGCCGAAATTTATTTTACAGGTGGCGGCTCTGAGGCAGACAACTGGGCAATCAAAGGCATTGCCCTTGCAAAAGAAAAAAAGGGAAAACACATTATCACTTCTGCCATTGAGCATCATGCAGTGCTTCATACCTTAAGCTTTTTGGAAAAGCGGGGCTTTGAGGTAACCTATCTGCCGGTAGATGAATTTGGTAAAATTCGTCTTGAAGAACTGGAAAGTGCCATTCGTCCTGATACAATTTTAATTACCATCATGACGGCAAACAACGAGGTGGGTACCATACAGCCAATTGCAGAAATTGGGAAACTTGCAAAGGCACACAACATCGTGTTTCATACCGATGCTGTTCAGGCAATCGGCGTTTTAGAGATGGATGTTAAAAACATGAATATTGACATGCTTTCTATGTCGGCACACAAATTTGGCGGTCCCAAGGGTGTGGGTGCTTTGTATGTGAGAAACGGAATTCGCCCCGAAATCTTTATGCACGGCGGTGCCCAGGAACGCGCCCGTCGGGCAGGCACAGAAAATGTTGCATCCATTGTAGGACTGGGAAAAGCAATTTCTCTTGCAACAAAAAATATTCCTGAAAAAACAGCAAAAATCACAGCATTGCGGGATTATCTCATCAAAAGCATCATGGATGAAATTCCCTATGTAAAATTAAATGGTCATCCTACCGACAGATTGCCGGGAAATGCCAACTTTTCTTTCCACTTCATTGAGGGAGAATCTCTCTTGTTGATGCTGGATTTAAACGGCATTGCTGCCTCCTCAGGCTCTGCATGTACCAGCGGTTCGCTTGACCCCTCTCATGTGCTGCTTGCTATGGGGCTTCCCCATGAAACTGCCCATGGTTCTCTTCGGATTTCCATTGGAGATGAAAATACCAAAGAGGAAATTGACCAGGTGATTAAGCTTTTGCCGCAGATCGTTAAGCGGCTTCGGGATATGTCCCCTTTATATGAGGATTTTAAAAACAATCAGTAAATAGAAAGGACGAACGCCTTATGTATAGTGAAAAAGTAATGGACCACTTTTCAAACCCAAGAAATGTAGGGGAAATAGAAGACGCCAACGCTGTTGGTCAGGTGGGAAACGCCAAATGCGGCGACATCATGAAAATTTATATGAAAATTGAAAACGACATTATCACCGATGTGAAATTTAAAACCTTCGGTTGCGGCGCAGCAGTTGCAACCAGCTCTATGGCAACAGAAATGGTAAAGGGAAAAACCATTAAAGAGGCACTTTCCCTGACCAACAAAGCAGTTATGGAAGCACTGGACGGGTTGCCTCCTGCCAAGGTACATTGCTCTGTTTTGGCAGAAGAAGCCATTAATGCAGCCATTGCTGACTACTACAAGCGCCAGGGCATTGAGCCGGAAATGGAAATTCGTTGTGCCGGCTGCAACGGCGAGTGTCATGCTCACTAAACCCAATATGCGCGTTATGCTTGGTATGAGCGGCGGCGTGGATTCCTCCGTCGCTGCTCTTTTATTAAAAAATTCCGGTGTTGATGTGGTTGGCGTTACCCTGCTTTTAACCCAGGAGGATCATGGGGAAAACGCCCGTGACGCTGCCTTGGTTGCCGATGCCCTTGGGATTTCCCATATCACATATGATTTGCGGGCAGAATTCAAAGCGTTTGTGACAGACCATTTTATAGCAGAATATCAAAACGGCAGAACGCCTAACCCATGCGTTGTCTGCAACCAAAAAATTAAATTTGACAAAATGCTTGATATCGCAGCAGAACATAACTGTGACTTCATTGCCACAGGGCATTATGCAAGGGTAACGCGTGATGCAGAAAGCGGCATGTATGCCTTAAAAAAAGCCGCCTGCACTGAAAAGGACCAGACCTATTTTTTGTATACCTTAAGCCAAGAAACACTTTCTAAAGTCTTAATGCCCCTGGGGGATTACACCAAAGAGGAAGTGCGAAAAATGGCAGAGGCACATCATCTGGTCAGCGCAAAAAAGCGTGACAGTCAGGATATTTGCTTTATTCCCGACGGCGACAAGAACCGTTATTTGAAGCAATTTTTGCCGGAGAATCCCGGAAATTTTGTGGATGTAAACGGCAATGTTTTGGGCACACACAAAGGCATTTTTCATTACACTGTAGGGCAACGAAAAGGGCTTGGCACTGCTTTTGGAAAGCCCATGTTTGTGCTTTCCATCAACCCAAAGGATAACACCATTGTATTGGGGGAAGCAGGAACCGAATTTTCGGATGGATGCATAGTGGAAAACTGCAATTTCATTCCCTTTGACAAAGCGCCAGACGGTTTTTCCTGTCTTTGCAAAGTACGCTATAGCGCAAAGGAAATTCCCTGCCTTCTGGAGCAAACTGACTGCGGATATCAAGTACATTTTTCCGCTCCCCAGCGTGCCATTACGCCGGGTCAAGCAGCAGTTTTTTATGTAGAGGACACCGTAATTGGCGGCGGCACCATTCGTTGTGCCTTATAAGGCGCTATTCAGTGCTGTGGCAGCTTCTATTTTCTCTGTCAGTTCTTCGGGGCTTGACAGCAGCACATTGTCGCATTGGTCCGTTAGTCTCCACAAAATCATTTCTTCATCTTTGTCCAGCCCATCACATACGATGATGAGCACACAGTTTAAATTGCAGCTGCGCTTACTTGCCGTGCGAATGTCCCATTCTAAACTTTCTGTTCCGTGCACCAGCGGCAGTATTAAGTAATCCTTGGGATGATATCGCGAAAAACGGTCTGCAAAAGCGTCTGTAAATTCGTACAAAATGTTTAAAATTGCATAGACAATTAAAAATATTAAAATTCCATCAAAAAACGCATTTCCCGTCATAGAATAACCTCCGAATCTTTTTTGCTACATTCTATGCGAAAACGAATTTTTGGTGAATAAACAAAATGGGGTGTACATATGAATAAAACAAAATTTTCTGCAAAAGATATTTCTATCGCAGCCATGCTGACAGCTTTAGCACTGCTGATTCCCATGATTATGCCGTTTAAGCTGGTTTTGGAGCCTGTTTTTTCCGCAACCTTTGCTGCGCATGTTCCGGGAATTTTAGCCATGTTTGTTAGTCCCTTTGCTGTTGTTGGCACCGCTTTGGGCAGCGCAATCGGTTTTGGACTAACCATTAACATCTGGGTTGCAATGCGTGCGTTTATGCACATGTTCTTTGGCCTTTGGGGGTATCAGCTTTTAAAGAAAAACTATAACATTTTTTTGATAATCTTACTGACAGGACTTTTGCATGCAGCAAGTGAAATGATTGTGGGACTGATTTCTCTCCCCTTTGTTGTAACGCCTTCCAACGGCATTTTGTTCTATATTTTGGTAACCGTTGGCCTGGGTACATTTATTCACCACTGCATTGACTTTGCAATTTCTTTGGTAATTTTAGGTGCATTAAAATCCGCAAAGCTGATTTCCGGCACTGTTAATTACAAATCACTGAAATAAAGTCTTGGTACGGATTAAATTATTCGGAGGTAATTTATGAAGGACGAAAAACAAAAGGTCGTTTTAATCGGCACAGGGTTTGTAGGCATGAGCTTTGCCTATGCCCTTTTAAATCAAAATATTTGTAATGAACTTGCATTAATTGACATAAACAAAGACAAAGCAAAAGGCGAAGCCATGGATTTAAACCACGGGCTTGCTTTTTCCGGCAGCAACATGAAAATCTATGCGGCGGATTATGACACATGCCGTGATGCAGATATTGTTGTAATTTGCGCCGGCGTGTCTCAAAAACCGGGAGAAGACCGTCCCGCATTACTCAAGCGAAACACCGCAGTCTTTCAATCCATTGTGGAGCCGGTGGTGGCGTCCGGCTTTTCCGGTATCTTTTTAATTGCCACAAATCCGGTGGATGTGATGACCCATGTAGTCAAAACACTGTCGGGTTTTGAAAGTCATCGAGTAATCGGCACCGGCACGACCTTAGACACAGCGCGTCTGCGCTTTTTGCTGGGAGATTATTTTTCAATTGATCCTAAAAATGTGCATGCCTATGTTATGGGCGAGCACGGAGAAAGTGAGTTTGTTCCCTGGTCTCAAGCCATGATTGGCACAAAACCCGTCACCAAAATTGTCACAGAATTTGGTGACCGCTTTCAGTCTGCTGACATGGACGAAATCGGCAACAAAGTGAAAAATGCCGCCCAGGAAATTATTGCAGCAAAGCAGTCCACCTATTATGGCATTGGTATGGCGTTGGTTCGAATTACAAAAGCAATTTTCGGCAACGAAAAAAGCATTTTGACCGTGTCCAGTTATTTAAACGGCGCCTACGGACAGACCGATGTGTATGCAGGTGTTCCCTGTGTTGTGGGAAGAAGTGGCGTGCTGGGACAATTGAATTTGGAACTTTCTGATGAGGAGCTTGCCAAAATGCAGAAATCCTGTGATCTTTTAAGACAGTATTACAAGGATACCGCGCTATAAATAATTTATTGTATCGTGCGATTCCCTACAAAAAAATTTTAAAAACACACAAAGATATTGTGTGTTTTTTGTTGTAATCAGAAAAAAATCGTGATATAATAGATGATGTAATTGTTAGACCAATGAAAAATATGTAAAGAAGGGACTTTTTTATGCAACAAGACATGATTGTAGTTTTAGACTTAGGTAGCACGGAAAACACCGGTTTGGCGCGGGCAATTCGCGCACTGGGCGTTTATAGTGAGATTTATCCCCACGACATTACGGCGGATGAGTTGAAAAATTTACCCAATGTAAAGGGTATCATTTTAAACGGCGGTAAAAACAATGTAATTGACGGAGAGAAAATCGATGTAAACTCCGATTTATACGCTTTGGGCATTCCCATGCTTTCGATTGATCGTCCCGACGATAAGGCACAAACACTTGATGTGCTTCCCGCAAGTGAGGAAGACATGAAATCGGCAGTAAAGTCTTTTGTGTTTGACACATGCCATGCCAACACAAACTGGAACATGGAAAACTTTATTGCAGACCAGATTGAGCTGGTAAAACAGCAGGTTGGCGACAAAAAAGTGCTTTTGGCACTCTCCGGCGGCGTGGACTCCTCTGTTGTGGCAGCACTTTTGCTCCGTGCCATCGGACAAAATTTGGTTTGCGTGCATGTGAACCACGGGCTTATGCGCAAGGGAGAATCTGAAAGTGTTGTGGAAATTTTCCGCAATCAGTTAAACGCAAACCTAATTTATGTAGATGCATCCGACCGCTTTTTAGATAAATTAAAGGGTGTGGCAGAACCCGAACAAAAGAGAAAAATTATCGGCAGCGAATTTATTCGCGTGTTTGAAGAAGAGGCAAGAAAGTTAGAAGGCATCGACTTTTTGGCGCAGGGTACCATCTACCCCGACATTATCGAAAGTGGTACAAAAACTGCCAAAACTGTAAAATCACATCACAATGTTGGTGGTTTGCCAGAGGACATGCAATTTGACCTTGTTGAGCCCTTAAAGCAGTTGTTCAAAGACGAAGTTCGTGCTTGCGGTCTTGCATTGGGCTTGCCAGAGACCATGGTGTTCCGTCAACCATTCCCGGGACCCGGTCTTGGCGTGCGTTGCCTTGGTGCAATTACCCGCGAGAGATTAGAGGCTGTCCGCGAATCTGATGCGATTTTAAGAGAAGAGTTCCAATTAGCAGGACTTGATAAAACTGTTTGGCAGTACTTTACCGTTGTGCCGGACTTTCAATCTGTTGGCGTACGGGACAACGCCCGTACATATGAATGCCCCGTAATTTTGCGCGCGGTAAATACAGTTGATGCAATGACCGCCACAATTGAGGAACTTCCGTGGCCTATCTTGCAAAAAATTACAAACCGCATTATTAACGAAGTAAAAGGCGTTAACCGCGTATGCTATGACTTAACACCAAAGCCCACAGGAACGATTGAGTGGGAATAATATCGTGTTCAAAAAGCCCTTATTTTAAGGGCTTTTTCGGCACTTGGAAAAGTGCTTTGACAACACTTTGTGTTGTCAAGAGTTAAATATACCTTTTGGGGAGGGAATTCACAAATGAAAAAATACAGCAAAAGAATAATATCCTTTGTATTAGTGGTTATGATGTATATGACTATGTTTGTTCCCGCTTTTGCTAATGGTGAAATAAGCGTATATCTAGATAATGAAAAAATTCAATTTGATGTTGCTCCATTATTAGTAAATGGTCGAACTATGGTTCCGATGAGGGCAATTTTTGAAAAGTTGGGTGCTGTTGTTTTTTGGGATAATGACACACGGACGGCTGTTGCTAACAAAGGGAATGTTAATGTAAGTATTGCTATTGATGACACCATATTATATAAGAATGGACAGGCTATAACATTAGATGTTCCTGCACAATTAAATGGGGGTAGAACTTTGGTTCCGTTAAGGGCAGTTTCGGAAGCATTTGATTGTGATGTTCAATGGAATGGTGATACACAAACAGTAAATATTTATACTAATAAAAATCACGCACAAATACAAGAAGCAGTTAAGATGTTAAGAAATTGGGTTGATGTAAATTATAATAAAAGTCAATCGGGTAGTGGGTATGTCTACTACAAAGGATATGAGCAGGTGATTGGAAACGGCGATTATTTTTTTACAGTAAGCGATAATCAGATACGATGTGTACATTTTGCTCTTCGTGAAAGCTTTGATATATCAATTTCTTTATCAAACGCACAATATAGCGGTATGTTTTCTATGGACAAAGAGAGAAATGTTGTTAAAGGTAAGATTATCAAATCATCTTTTTCAAACCAATTAGATTTAACATACGACTCTGTCGAGAGTGATTATGTCGGAGACAAAGATACAATATTGAAAAAATATAACGAAATAGTTGAGAATACATTAATTATTTTTGATGATTTTCTAAAAGAGAAAAACATAGGATTAACATTAAAAGATTTTGGACTTGATTATGCATTGCCCGAAAAATCAATACAGCAAAATAGTGCGTTTGAAGATTTACGAGATTTTATTCTTTACTATCAAGAAACAAAAAACAGCGATAAGGCTGAAATGGTGAAAGTTTATGAGGATTCAAATGGTTCTACACAGTATTCTATGCTATATGATGATAAAAAAGATGTTATTAGATTAACAAACACAAGAATATACAAAGGTTCGTATACAAGCTCAAGTATAGATTTGACTCCTGATAAGCAGTTGTATGAATGTTCGTTCTATTTCGCAAAAAATAAATCTAGCAATCCAGATTTTGAAGCTACATATGTTATTGAGGCGAAAACTTTTGGTGAAAATTCCAATATCAAATTTGAAAACATAAAAGGTAGCAAGACAAGCATGAATTCGTATAAAGAAGTTTGCAAGTTGATGACTTTAGATGCGTTGAGTTATCTTGATTGGGTATTTTCCTTAGGGGAATCTAACGAATTTTCTACAAATGATTTTGGATTTAATTTAAAATAATACTTTTTATAAAATTGACAACACTTTTTGACAACACTTTCCCTGTTGAATTGGTGGAATGAGTAGAAAATTCGTGTGGAAACAGCACGAAAACGCACTATTTAGACCTAAATTTATGGTCAAAACAAAAGTGATGTTAGAGTGGGAATAATATTGCAAAAATATCAAATGGCTTGAAACCCTAGTGTTCAAGCCATTTATGGCATATTTTGCTAAAACACAAAAGTGTTTTTGACAACACTTTTGACAACAGTTTTGAGTTATTTAATATAAAGGAGGAAAATGTATGGCTACATTGTGTAAGTTGTGTGATAAGAAAATAGGTTTTTTTGCTGGAAATTATTCAGTAGAAGATGTAGTTATATGCGAAAATTGTTATTATGCATATAAAAAAGTTTTGGATAGTGTATCTGATGTTGAAAATTTTAAAGGGCTTTTGGTAGAATTTCAGAATACTTTTTCAGGAAAAGAGGGTCTTGAAAAAATTATTAAACATCTAAATGATTTACATCAAGCAAAACTTCAAGAGATAGAAGAAAAAAGGATAGAGGAAGAAATAAAAAGAAATATGCCAGAGACGGAAGTTGTTCACTATAGTGTTAATAGCAATATTGGTCCTTTTGAAAACCAAGATTTAGTTTATACAATAGACGGTGTAAGAGGAAGACATATCGATATTTACACTGATAAAGTTGTTATAACAACATCGGTAACACTTGGATCATTACTTACTAACAACGCAACAGACGGAGAAAAGACCATATATTATTCAGATTGCATAGGTGTTCAATTCAAACAATCTAAATTTGCTATTGGTTATCTTCAATTAGAAACTGCATCAAGTAATGGAAACAATAAGGCAAGCAATTTCTTTGCAGAAAATTCATTTACATTTGATGAAACTGTAATTTCAAACGAAAGAATGATAGAGGTTGCTGATTATGTTAAATCTCGCGTGGATGCTGTTAAAAAATGTGGAACAGCACCAGTTTCTATAAATAACAGCAATACATCTATTGCTGATGAATTGTTGAAATTAAAACAACTTCTTGATATGGGTGTTTTATCACAAGAAGAATTTGATGAGCAGAAAAACAAGTTGTTAAATAAATGATTTTCTGACAACACTTTTGACAACACTATCTTTGTTGAATGTGTAAAATGGGGGTATTTCAGTACATATTACAACCTCAAAACCACCTAAAATCAACTACATATACACTAAAAACAAAAGTGATGTTAGAGTGGGAGTAATCCATAAGACTAAAAACAGCTTGAAGCAAAAAGCTTCAAGCTGTTTTTTAATTATAT
>JAZPYM010000088.1:0-17698 GCA_045544215.1 Congzhengia sp. | reverse complement strand
TTTCAGTACATATTACAACCTCAAAACCACCTAAAATCAACTACATATACACTAAAAACAAAAGTGATGTTAGAGTGGGAGTAATCCATAAGACTAAAAACAGCTTGAAGCAAAAAGCTTCAAGCTGTTTTTTAATTATATTTTTTAAGATGGTTTTTCATCGCTGTAAAGGTTTCGTCGCTTATGACATGTTCCATTTTGCAGGCGTCTTCATTTGCGGTTTGTTCGCTTACGCCAAGGGCAATCAGCATTCTGGTTAAAATGGTATGCCGTTCGAAGATGGCCTTTGCAGTTTTTTTGCCAAGGTCAGTCAGTTTAATGCAGCCATCGTTGTCAATCGTGACATATCCGGCGGTTCTTAAAAGACCGACGGCACGGCTTACACTTGGCTTTGAATAATTCATATGCTCGGCAACATCAACAGAACGAACCCGTGGACTTTTTTTGCACAAGACATAAATAGATTCAAGATACATTTCTCCTGATTCTTTCAAAGCTACGCCCCCCTCTACCAACAGATTTATTTTTATTGTATCATACATTCATATAAAAATCAAGAAAACAAAAAAATGAAAAATTATCAAAAAAATATTGACAAAATTTGTTTTTGTGATATACTGTAAATTAGTTAGCAGCTGCTAACTAATTTACAGTAATAATTTCATTCACAGGTAAGGTTGGTGAAAGTATGAATTTAAGAGAAGCAATTGAAGGAAAGGAATATATTATTTCAAGTATAGAGACCGATGATGAAGAATTAAATGCCTTTTTGTTTTCACTCGGTTGCTACAGCGGAGAGCCAATTACCGTTATTTCACATGGTAAGGGCAGATGCACAGTTTCAATCAAAGACGGTAGATATCACATTGACAATCAATTGGCAGAGGCGATTTTAATTTAAAAATTGCCTAATTGCCATTGTTTATTTTTTAAACATCAGTTAGCAGTTGCTAACCAAAGGCGTAAAATAAGTCCAAAAGGGACTCAAAATACAAGGAGGAATATATCATGAGAATTGCTTTAACGGGGAATCCCAACTCCGGTAAAACTACAATGTATAACGCCTTGACCGGCCGTAACGAAAAGGTTGGTAACTGGGCTGGTGTTACCGTTGAGAAGAAAGAGCATCCAATCAAAAAATCCTACTATAAAGGAAGCGAGGAACTCATCGTCGTCGACTTGCCCGGCGCTTATTCGATGTCTCCGTTTACATCTGAAGAAAGTATCACGAGTTCTTATGTAAGGAAAGAGAATCCCGATGTTATTATTAACATTGTTGACGCTACAAATTTAAGTCGTTCTCTTTTCTTCACGACTCAGCTTTTAGAGCTTGGTGTGCCTGTTGTTGTTGCGCTTAACAAGAGCGATATTAACAAAAAGAAAGGCACAACGATTGATATAGCAAAACTGTCTGAAAAACTTGCATGCCCTGTAATTGAAACAGTTTCAACTTCTGCAAATGGTTTGAATGCAGTTGTTGAAGCTGCAGTAAAGCAGGTTGGAACATCACAAAAGGCAGTTTATTCGCAAGGCGATGTCGATCTTACAAGCAAAGAAGCAGTTGTAGCTGCTGACCGTGTGCGCTTTGATTTTGTAAATCAGCTTGTTAGAGATGTTGAAACTCGCACAGTACTTACCAAAGATAAAAATTTTGGAGACAAAATTGACGACATTATTACAAACAAATGGCTTGGTATTCCGATTTTTGCAGTTGTGATGTTTTTGGTGTTCCATATTTCACAATCAGACGGGCCGCTTGGACTGGGTATATGGCTTGCAGACTCTTTGGTTTCTTACCTGGAAGCTTTTCAAGGTTGGGTTGGCGAACTTTTAGCCAATGCAAATCCCTTGCTTTCTGCAATTCTCGTTGACGGTATTATCGGCGGTGTTGTTGCCGTTGTTGGATTCTTGCCTCTTGTTATGGTAATGTACTTTTTAATTGCACTTTTGGAAGATTGCGGTTACATGTCAAGAGCTGCGGTAGTCCTTGACCCTATCTTCAAAAAGGTTGGTCTTTCGGGTAAATCTGTAATTCCGTTTGTTATTACAGTTGGTTGTGCAGTTCCCGGTATTATGGCAAGCCGTACAATTCGTAACGAGCGCGAGCGCAGAGCTACCGCAATGCTTGCTCCGTTTATGCCTTGCGGTGCGAAAATTCCTGTAATTGCCCTCTTTGCAGGTGCGTTCTTTGATGATGCAGGTTGGGTTAGTACGCTGATGTATCTTTCGGGCATCGTGTTAATTTTCTTGGGTGCACTGCTTATTAACAAGATTACAGGCTATAAAGCAAGAAAATCTTTCTTTATTATCGAATTGCCGGAATACAAAGTGCCATCGCTTTGGGGCGCTTTTAAATCCATGTGCAGTCGCGGTTGGGCTTACATTGTTAAGGCTGCTACAATTATCCTCCTTTGTAATATGGCTGTTCAGATTATGCAAGTCTTCACCTGGAGTTTTCAAGTTGCAGAATCTGCAGAAGCTTCCATTCTTGCATCTATCGCAAGTCCCTTTGCATACATACTTGTTCCGATTGTGGGCGTGCTTTCCTGGCAGCTTGCAGCAGCAGCGGTTACAGGTTTTATTGCAAAAGAAAATGTTGTCGGCACGCTTGCAGTTTGCTTCGCAGGACTTGAAAATCTTATTGACACAGAAGAGCTTGCTCTTATGGAAGGTGCAGGTGCAGAGGTTCAGGCAGTATTTGCAATTACAAAAGTTGCAGCACTCAGCTATTTAATGTTTAATCTCTATACGCCTCCTTGCTTTGCAGCCATCGGTGCTATGAATGCAGAAATGAAAAGCGCAAAATGGCTTTGGGGCGGAATTGGTCTTCAGCTTGGTGTAGGTTACACTGTTTCATACCTTGTATATACAATCGGTACACTGATTACCGCTCCTGCTTCTCTCAATCTGGGTGCAGCCATTTCAGGTCTTGCAATTGTTGCAATAATCGTTGCAATCATTATTGGTTTGATTAGCAAAACGAATCGAAATCTTAAAGCAGAATATACTTTAAATGCTGCAATTACGAAATGAATAGAGTGATTTTATGGCGGATTTAATGATAATTCTAATTCTTTTGATTATTGTCGGAAGTATAAGCTTGTATTTATGCAAAGCAAAAAAGCGTGGCGAACATTGCATAGGCTGCCCTTATGCAAAAGCGTGCAGCCGAAGGTCTTGCAACTGTAATTCTGATAACAATCAGAAAACATAATGGCTGGATTTTGCGAGACGATAATAGTCTAATATAAGAAAAAAAAGAGCAGACGCAAAGTCTGCTCTTTTTATTTACTATTGTTTTTCTGCAATCAGTTTTTTTACTTGCGGAATGCGGAACAAAAGCACTGCGCCGATAGTGGTTAAAATCAGTTCCGGCAGCATATAACTTCCGTTATAGGCAAGAGAATACAGGTGCACATTCCAACCATCCGGACAAAAGACGCTAAACACAATGGCGCCGGAAATATAATGGGACACAAAGCGGATGAAAAGAGCAACAGCAAGTCCCGCAATCATACCCAAAGTTCCCTTTTTGCGAAACACGCCGGAAAGTCCCAGAGCGCCGTATGCAAGCAAATAGTCAAACACCAAGCAGCCAACCCATGTGCCTGCCGTCATGCCATAGCCCATAAGTTTTCCCAAGTCCATACCAATTTGCACAAAAGCGTAAAGGGTAGCACAGTAAAGCCCCCATTTTGTGCCGTAGCAAACGGCAATTACCGCCACAGGAAGCATACTTAAAAGCGTAATTGAGCCTCCCAGGGGCAATTCATATACCTTCACCAAGCTAAGCACGGCAGAAAGTGCAATCATCACCGCGCTAAGTGTTAATTTTTTTGTTTCAATTTTCATAATTTTAATCCTTTCATAAAAATAAAAAGTGCACCCGATTTGGGTGCACAAAAAGAACGCTAGCTATTCTTCCTTCGTTGGCATTATCCAAATCAGGTATAAGGGTCGAAGATGGAGTCTTCCTCTCAGCCTGCTATCACAAGCTCCCCTGTTGTTTTTAATTATATCATATTTTTCTTCCTGTGTCAACAATTTTCTCCAAAAACTTCCTCCACGGCGTCTTTCATGTTTTTCATCATATACAAAGAGCCAAGGGCAAAAATGACATCCTCAGGCGCTGCCAATACACTTGCCTTCTCCATCGCTTTTTTGTTATCAGGGCATATATACACCTTGGAAAAATAGCGTTTTGACACAACCCCAAGATTTTCAGCCGTTTCTTTTCGTGGGCTATCCACCTCGGTTACAACGATGGTGTCAGAAACAGTGGATAGCAGCTTTAAACAAGACTCATATGCCTTATCCTTCAGCATACCAAACACGCAAATCGCCTTTTTCTCCCCCAAACATTGTTTTGCAGTAGCAACAAACGCCCGCATGCCGTCCTCGTTATGCGAGCCGTCGGCAATCACCATGGGTGCTTCGTGCAACACATCAAATCTGGCAGGCCATTTTGCCGCTTCTAAGCCATTTTGAATGTGATTGCGCGTAATTTGATACCCTTGCTTTTGCAGCGTTTCAGAGGCATTTATCGCTGTAATGGCATTGTATATCTGATATGCTCCAATCATGGTTGTTGTATACTCTATGCCATGATAAAAAAATCTGTTGCCTAAAAAACTGATTTTTACAATTTGCAGGTCTTCAACATCTGCAATAAGCAGCGGACTTCCCTGCCCCTTGGCAGTTTCTTTAATTACCGATAGCACTTCTTGATCCTGATAAGGATAAGAAACCACAGGGCATCCTTTTTTTATGATGCCGCATTTGTTTTTTGCAATTTCCGTCAAGGTGTTGCCCAAATACTCCATATGGTCAAAGCTGATAGATGTAATCACCGAAACCAGTGGCGCCTCTATCACATTGGTGGAATCAAGTGCACCGCCCAAGCCCACCTCTAATACAACGATATCGCATTGTTCTTGCGCAAAATACAAAAACGCTGCAGCGGTAATCAATTCAAACTCTGTGGGATGCTCAAAACCCTCCTGACACATTTTTTCTGTAGCGGCAACCACCTGTTCCATAACAGAAAGCAACGCATGGTCAGAAATAGGCGTATCATCAATTTGAATTCGTTCGTTGAAATCATAGAGAAAGGGTGATGTAAAAAGGCCGGTTTTATACCCTGCCTTTATCAATATATTTGCCAGAAAAACAGAGGTTGAGCCTTTTCCGTTGGTGCCCGCTACATGCACAAAGCGGCTTTTCTTTTGTGGTTCGCCCAAAAGCGAGCACAGTTTTTTGATCCGCGTCAAATCCAGCCGCGAGCCAAACTTTTTTGCCTTATTAATAAATGCCGTAACCTCTGAATATTCCATAATGCCCCTCCTGAATTTGTCCTCTCAATTAGTATAATACGCCTTGGATAAATTGTCAAGAAAGAAGAAAAAAGAAGGACTTGACATATTTGTCAAGCCCTTCAGAAAAAGTTAAATTATTCGAAGATTACGATAGATTGAACAACACCATCTTTGGTGTAAACCATAATCTTTGACAGATTTACAACAGAACCTGCAGTTGCTTCAGATACATAATCGTTGCGATCTGCCTTACTGCTGTCAACAACATATACTCTTGCCTGGTTGCAATTTGTAAAGGTTTCTGTTGGAACAGCAGAGGTCACAAAGGACGGTTCCATCTGCAATGCAGAAGATGCCGAGCTGTGTGCCAAACCGATAAGAATACGAAGCGGTGCGTCATATGCATCACTTGCTACACCATCAAACTGTGGTGTTGTTGACTGTGTACCTGCAAGAATTGCAGATGCAGTTGCAACAGATTCAATTGCATCAATCAAGTTGTTGTCGTCATACGCTACACGAATGATGTCACCCGCTACAACAGATGCTAAAACAGATGCTATTTCGCTGCGTCCGCTATCATAAATTTCAATACCGGATACACCCGACTGTGTATTGGTCAGGATAAGTTTCTTTCTGGTTTCACCCATATAACTACTTTCGGGAATAACTTTGGTTACAATCATAGGAACATGGTCCTCAGAAATAACCGTTGCACTTGCGCCTGCACCTGCTGATGTACCATATACATAAATTGCTCCAGGTGCTTTGGAGTATGCTGGCGCATTTACAATCTGAACATAATAGCTTTCGCCCTGCTTAAAGTAGGAGGAAGCACTCTTGGTCATGTATGCACCACCGGTACGGTCAACCGGAACCAGCATTACTTGTGAACCGGAAACATTGTATGTTCCAAGGATAGAACCATTTGATCTACATGTGAGAAGCTCTGTAGAAGCAACATTCATGGTCATTTCATAATTGGTACCGGTAGTTGCGCAGGTCAGCAATTGATCAATTTCTCCAGCCTCATTGGTGGTATAGCGAACAGGCTGTGCATAGGTTGTATTAGAAGGCGCTGTGCCATCAATGGTTGCATTGATGCCTGCTCTTGCAGCTGCTGTGCTGAGCGCTGCCTCAATACCTGCCATATTCGTGGAAACAGAACAAGTTACAGTATCAATCTTTACATTGTCCTTCAGGTTATAGATCTTGCCTGTAGGTGTGGTGCTTGATGAGCTGTTATCATAAATCATAACCTTAACATAAGGGTTGGTTAAAGAGCCGGTCTCAACAGCGGTTAAGTAGCCATATTTATAGGCCTTTGCTACGGTAACTTCGTATCTGCCAACATTTCCAAATGCATCTAGGCGCAGACGAATAGCATTGCCGGCAGCAAGTGTGCCGGAAGAAGAGCAATCTGCAACACACTTATATGAGATCGTCGGTGACTGACTTAAACGAATGCTGCCGTCAGAAAGAATCTCTGAAATGGTGCCAGATATTGTTTTCGTTGAAATCTGCACCTCTATATACTTACCTGCTCCCTCACTTTTGGAGATAGAGAAAATACCAGTATGCGGAATGCCTGCAAAGTTAGAAATTGCTCCATCCTTAATAATGGTAACGAATTTGCTTCTGTCTGTTTCATCAATGACATGTGCTGTACCGGTTACAAAGTCAAAAATTTTATGGTTGACACTATCCTTTTGTGAGTTTACATAGATGGTTTCATAGGTTTTGAACATTGCTACATCTGCAATATCCTTGCTTTGAGAACAAATCAGTGTCAGATAGCCGGGCATAGAGCTTGTTGCGGCAAGTTCTGTGTTAAATGTACGATTTACTGCCAATCCGTTTCTTAAAACAATCATGCCGGAAGCAAGGGAAATCGTTTTTGTGTCAGTGCCATTTTCCGGCAAATATTCCAAAACGCTTCCGTTAATGCCCTCAATACTGCTTAACGGAATGGTCCACTCCTTGCTTTGAAGCACAATATTGTTTGCTTCCTGATAGTCAGCATTTCTGTCTTCTTCGTAGAACACCTTAACGCTTCTGCCAAGGTATTCGTTTAAATTGTCAATGGTCAGATTTTCAATACCGTAAAATTCTCTTGTGCCGTTGGGCATTTGAATTTCGATCTGCTTTTTGTTGCAACCACTGGTTTCATTGTGGAAAATAGTAGAACCATAGATGGAAACAATTCTGCCCTCAACGGTTGTGCGGTTTGAGGTTTCTTCTTTCATGGAACCGCCGGTTTCACCTGTTTCTGCATCAAAGGTGTCCGCATTTAACATGTTGTTAATCAACTGTGCCACGCGGCCACGGGTTAAGGGTTCTCCCATTTTTACACCAGAAATTTTGTTTAATAACTTTGCTCTTGTTGCAAGGTTTATATAACCATACGGATAAGCGCCACTTGCACCGCCTGCACGAGTTGCATGTGCCTCTGTATAGCCAAGTGCACAAACCGCCATTTTTACGGCTTGCTCATAAAGCACGCTGTTTTCCGGCTTAAATGTTCCGTCGTCATAACCATTGATAATACCGGAATTTCTTGCAGTTGTGATATTGTCGATTGCCCAGTGATTGGGGTCAACATCCGGGAATTTTGCTCTGTCAGCCGCAGAATACACAATGTGACCAACATTTTGTGCATAGCACATGATTTTTGTGTACTGCGCTCTTGTAACTGGCTCGTCCGGCTTAAAGGTGCCGTCCTCAAAACCATTGATTATTCCCTCAGCCGTCAAATTTGTAATTGCTTCATAGTAGGGGCTGTTGGATGTTACATCATTAAAAGTTAATGTATCTGCTGCTGTAGCAGTTGGAACCAGAATGGAAAACAACAGTCCCAACACAAGCAACAAGGATACAACCTTGTTTGTCTTTCGCATACATAATACCTCCATTTTTATGATTGTTGGTATTATACAGTGTAACATTCATAACGCAATTTGTCAACCGGAAACAGTTTACTTTTTTATTACAATTTATTTGCAGCTATCCTTTTCACGAACACGAATCCGCATACGCAAGAACTTATATTTAAAATCATGAGCATTAAATGGAATTAGCGGATACAAATACCCCTTACCTGAAATCGTTTTGTTTGTTCCGATTAAAATAAACGAAAATACAAGTCCGATGATAAAGCCTGCCAGGTTGAAAAAATAACTTAAAAGCAGGATAACAATTCGCATAAATTTAAAGGCATAGTTTAATTCTACACTGGGCTGCGCAAAGCTGCAAATGGCAACAATAGACATATACAAAATGGTATCCGGCACAAACCAACCCGATTGAATTGCAAAATCACCCAAAATCAGCGCACCAATGATGCTTAAGGAGTTTCCAAGCATATTGGGCGTGTTTACAGACGCAAGTTTTAGAATATCGATTGCAACCTCTAAAATCAAAAGCTGTACCACCGGTGCTACACCGTTGGGTTCTGCAATCTGCAAAAAATGGAGCCAAGCAGGCAGCTTGTCTATATTTTGGATAATCAGCAGCCAAAGCGGTGTTAAAATCAGTGTGGAAAAGAATATGATATTGCGAACGGTCCGCAAGTATCCACCAATAACGGGAGGGTAATAAAAATCATCTGCTTCCTGTATAAAATCGAAAATAGAGCTGGGCAAAATCATGGCAGACGGGTCGTTGTCCACTAAAATAACAATATTCCCCTCCAGCACATTGGCTGCTGCAATGTCCGGGCGTTCTGTATAACGAATTTTAGGAAACGGATTATACCATTTTCGTTTTATCAAACATTCCGCTAAGCTTTCCTGGCTCATGGTCAAGGAGCGCACATCTATTTTTTTCAGTCGTTCGCGTACTTTGTCCAGCATATTTTTGTCTACAATATCGTCAATATATGCAAGAACAATATCCGTACGCGAGCGATTCCCCACACACATAACCTCAGCCGTAAACTTTGGGTCACGAATTCTTCTGCGCAAAAGCGCCGTGTTAAAGACAACGGTTTCCACAAAGCCATCACGGGAGCCGCGCAGCACCTTTTCTTTTTCCGGCTCCTGGGTGCTTCTGGCAGGATAGGTGCGGGCATCAATAACAATTGCTTCATCATAGCCATCAATCATCAAAATTGCCGGACCGGATAGATACTGGGTAACAATTGTTTCCATATTCTGCTCTGTTGAAACCTCAACATAGGTAACAAAATGAGATGAAAACTCTTTGGCGGTATGAATATCCGTCAATTGATCTGGCGTAATTGTCAGAAAAAAATTCATCATTTTCGACACAACTGCATCCTTAACAAATCCGTCTATAAAATACATAACCGCCGTTTTTCCGCCAATAACAATTTCACGCTGAATTAAATCAAAACTTTTTTTAAACGGAAATATTTCCTCCATCATTTTGCGGTTTTCTGCCAGATTACGGGTAAGTTTCATATATAAATCCTTTCCGCCGAAGATGCCGGCTTGCAATCTTTTTCTCATGTTTATTATGCCTACCCGTAAAAAAAATATCCAATTTTCCTATTGTTTCATAACCTGTGCAACTGCATCCCCTAAATATTTGGCAAGTCGTTCACATTCAATCAGGCTGTTGCCTGCTGTCCCCACCTCTACAATCAAAGAACCTCGTGTCATATGTTGATTAAACCGTTCCCGCCGGATATTGATAGGGCGTGCCAGTTTGGGAGAGATATGGTTAAGCGCATCCTGAATTTGCACGGCAAACGCCAGATTTTGTTTCCAATTGGGATGATACAATCCTAAGCCGTCTGTTCCCACAACAAACATAACCTGAGCAACCGATTCTCCGAAAATTGTTGTTACCGGCTTTAATTGCACTGCTACCCCATCCTTTTTTTGTTCTGCATAATCCCGATGAACATCCAGCACAACCTGAATAGACGGATTTTTTGAAAGTGCAGTTGAAATGCCCGTAAGCGCCTTGGCGTAAGAGCCATTATAAGCGGGATAATCATTACGCGTTGTGTCATGTATGACAGAAACTCCCTTTTCTTCCAATCGTTCTTTTAGCACTGTTCCCACGCGAACAACATTCTTTTCATTGTCCGTTGACCGTCCTCCCTCGCTTTCTGCATATGCCTCAGAGGTATGAGTATGTAAAATCAGCACCTGTGCCTCATCTCCCGCGTCGGAAAAACCAAGCTGCATATCAAGAAGTGCTGCAACATCCGGCGTGTACCCCGTTTCGTTGCGAAAAGAAATGGTTCCTGCAGACATGTCCATTTCCTTTACCTTAAGATTCTGGACTTGATTATCCTGTTCCTGCTGTTCCTTTCGTTTCACGCCACGATACCGTGCCGCATATTTTTTTGTCATTTCTTCACTGGATTGCACCGACGGGATAACGGCAGAAATACAATCATAAATCGTAGGAAGAAAAAATTTTTCCACGCGATAAATAGGAAAGGCGCGTCGAAATTGTGACAACACATAGGTTTGTTCCACCTGAATATCCATTTTGCTGATCATTGTGACCAGAATCCCTAATGTGAACACCACCAAAAGTATGTAGTGCAGCATACCCGAAAAAAAATTGCGCAACACGATGGTTTTGTGATAATACCTTTTTCTTCTGCTTCTCATGTTCGCCACCCTTTCATCACAAACCTTCTCTTTTTATAGTTTATGAGCCTGTACACAAAAATATGACGCGATGCCTTTTTCATTGACTTTTTCGTGGTTTTATTGTACTATTAAAAAAAGAGGTGGATAAAATGAAACATGTTTCCGTTACCAAAAAGAACGGCTGTCTTTCTGCTGACGGTATTTTAAAATATCTGGAGAATAAAAGAGAAATTTTATATTTCAATGTGATAGATTCCACCAACACAGCACTCAAAAAAATGGCGCAAGAGGGCGCAAAGGAAGGTACTGTGTTGGTAACACAGATGCAAACCGCAGGAAAAGGACGATTGGGAAAATCGTTTTTTTCTCCCAAGGGATGCGGCATTTATTTCAGCATTCTGCTTCGTCCAAAGGTAGCTCCTGCTGATGCGTGCTTTATTACAGTTGGCGCTGCGGTTGCCATTCGGCGCGCACTACTTTCTCTTTTAAAGCTTGAAACGCAAACAAAATGGGTAAATGACATTTATCATAACGGTAAAAAGCTTTGCGGCATTTTAACGGAATCCGCTGCCGACACAAAAGAAAACGCGCTGTGCTTTGCTGTTTTGGGCATCGGCATAAACCTTGAAACGCCCGAAGAGGGCTACCCTAGGGAGTTTGCATATAAAACCACCAACTTAAAAGAAGCATACGGCAACAATCTCCCAAAGGATTTTGAAAATCGGTTGGTAGCAGAAATTCTGACGCAATTCGACGCAATTTATGCGCATTTGGAAGAAAAAGAATATCTTGAAGAATATAAAAAATCTTCCTGTATGTTAGGCAAAAAAATTACGATTTTATCCGGTCCTTGCGCAGGTGATGCCATAGCAGAAGACATTGACGACAATGCAAATTTGGTGGTGCGCCTGCCGGATGGCACCTTAAAAACGCTATTTTCCGGAGATGTCAGCATTGGAGTTTTCGCTGAAAATCTTCTGTCCAATGGCAATAGATAACCATCCAAGGCAACCAACATACAATCTCCGCCAACCAGCTTTCCCTCATAGACAAGAAGGTTTAAAAATACCTCCTCCCCCATTTCCGAGGGGGCATTCATTACGCGGTAGGTATATCGACTGACCGCCGTTCCGCTATAAAGAGACAGGTCAAAGCCACACATTTTTTGCAATTGGTTGTAACGCGTAAACACTGCATCTAAGGGCTTGGGGATATAAATGGATTCTTCGGTTTCGCTGGTTGCATCCACCTGCCAACCATAGAATTGCGCACATCGCACCCGGTCTTTTGTTTCAAAAAGCCCTGTTGTTGCCGTATGTGCCAGAAATTCACCCACCAGTATTCTTGTCCATAAAATCAAAACCAATCCCATTAAGATGACAAACAATATTTGATTTCCATTTTCTTTTATAAAGCGTTTCATGACAATCTCCCACAATTGTTTTTACATCTATATGTTTTTTGTTGAAAAGATATGTAAATGCTGGTATAATAAATGTATAAAAAGCGTTAGAAACGGAGAGAAAATTGTGTATACATCCCGCGTCAAAAAACTATTGCAGTCAGCATCTGCTGATGCAATTTTAATAACATCCCCGGAAAGCCTTTATTATTTTTCTGGCTTTACCGGCGGCGAAGGCGCTCTTTTGATAGACAAAGACCGCCTGCTTTTGTTTACCGACTCCCGCTATACCATTCAGGCACGCGCCCAGGCGCCTGATTTTTCGCTTGTGGATGTTGCAGAAAAAAAAGTGTCCGACTTTTTAAAGGAAACACCGCAAAAGGTCGTCGGCTTAGAAGAAGATTTCGTAACCTTTCGCGACTATCTTAATCTAAAAAAAGCAGCCCCGCATATCAGTTTTGTGCCAATTGCAACACAAATTGAAACCATTCGCATGATAAAAGATGAAACAGAGCTCGCCTACATCCGTCAGGCAACCAAGCTGGCAGATGATGCATTTTCCTACATCTTGCCGCATATCGCTCCCGGAAAAACCGAACGGGAAATTGCGCTGATGCTGGAATTTTTTATGCGGGAACGAGGCGCACAGGGACTATCCTTTGAAACAATTGCCGCCTCCGGCGCAAGAAGTGCCATGCCACACGGCATTGCCACAGACAAAAAACTGGAAATAGGGGATTTTCTGACCATCGATTATGGCTGCAAAGTTGGCGGCTATTGCAGTGATATGACGCGAACGGTGGTTTTAGGAAAGGCGAGTGAAAAGCAAAAACAGGTTTATCAAACCGTCCTTTCTGCGCAGGAAAGTGCACTTTTTGCAATATCAGCAGGAAAAAAAGCCAATGAGATTGACGCCGTTGCCCGTGATTTTATTAAAGATGCAGGCTTTGGAAATCATTTTGGTCACGGCTTAGGTCACGGCGTAGGGCTAAAGGTTCATGAAGCACCTTCCCTTTCCCCAAGATGTGAGCATGTGCTGTGCGCCAACGAACTGGTAACCGTTGAGCCAGGCATTTACATTGAAAATTTTGGCGGTGTACGAATTGAAGATTTGGTTATTGTAAAAGAAAACGGCTATGAAAACCTAGTTACATCAACAAAAGAATTGATAGAGCTATAAAAGGAGGGCTATACTTGCTTTCAAAAATTAACAGCATGGGATTAAACGGCATTGACGGATATTTGGTCAGTGTAGAAGCAGACATCGGCAACGGGATGCCCGCCTTTGATGTGGTGGGGTTGCCGGACGCTGCAGTTAAAGAATCCAGAGAGCGGGTTCGCGCCGCTATGAAAAACTGCAATTTGTCTTTTCCTACCAAGCGGATTACCGTAAATCTTGCCCCTGCAAACATCAAAAAAGCAGGTCCTATTTATGACCTGCCCATTTGTATCGGGCTTTTAGCAAGCTCGGGGCAGCTAAAAGCAGACCTGTCTGATTATGCATTTATTGGAGAAATTGCGCTTTCCGGTGAACTGCGCCCCATAGACGGTGCACTGCCCATGGCAATTGCAGCGTCAGAATGTGGCATTCATCACTTAATTCTTCCCAAGGAAAATGCGCAGGAAGCAGCAGTGGTCAAGGACATCACCGTATTTGGCGCCTCCAATTTGTTGGAGATTATCAAGCATTTCACAACGGAAGAAACACTGACGCAAACCACCATTGATATAGAATCGCTTTTTGCCTGTCAAACGGAAACTGCCCTTGATTTTGCAGATGTGAGAGGACAGGAAAATGTGAAATTTGCGTTGGAGATTGCTGCATCCGGCGGTCATAATTGCCTTTTAATCGGCTCTCCCGGTTCCGGAAAAACCATGCTGGCACAACGGCTTCCCTCCATTTTGCCCACCTTAACCTTTGAGGAGGCATTGGAGGTAACAAAAATCCACTCTATTGCAGGGTTGCTCCCCCACGATATACCGCTGATTACCACGCGTCCTTTTCGCAATCCCCACCACACCGTTTCGGTAAACGGGCTTTCCGGCGGCGGCACCATGCCCCGTCCGGGAGAAATCAGTCTTGCCCACAACGGTGTGCTATTTTTAGATGAATTGCCGGAATTTAAAAAGGATGCTTTAGAGGTACTTCGCCAGCCCTTAGAGGATGGTGTTGTAACCATTTCCCGCGTAAATGCCACACTGACTTACCCCAGTTCTACCATGCTGGTGGCAGCAATGAACCCTTGCAAATGTGGCTACTATGGGGATTCTTCCAGAAAATGTACCTGTTCTGAGCAGCAGATTAAACAATATTTAGGGAAAATCAGCGGACCGCTCTTAGACCGCATTGATTTACATATTGAGGTGCCTGCTGTGAAGTACCGGGATTTAACAGGCAAAAGCAAAGCAGAACCCTCTAAGGATGTGCGAAAACGGGTGGAGGCAGCCAGAAGAATACAAGAAGCACGATTTTGTGGCGATAAAAAAATTCACTGCAACGCACAAATGACACCAAAAATGGTGGAGGAATTTTGTCAGCTCGGCGATGCCGAATCTGCACTTTTGAAAACAGCGTTCCAAAACCTGGGGCTTTCTGCCCGGGCGCATAACCGCATTTTAAAAGTAGCGCGCACCATTGCAGACTTAAAAGGCAGCCAGAACATTCAAAAGGAACACCTGGCACAAGCCATCTTCTACAGAAGCTTAGACAGAAAATATTGGTAAAATAAAAAGACCCACGCGATGCGTGAGTCTTTTTATTTATTATAATTCTCCAATATCCTTAAACCGAAGATTATCCGCAAGGTTTTGCGCGCGGATTAAGTCCAAAAGCGTAAAGACCGTTTGTTCCAATATACCGTTTTCCCGATAGTCTGCCGGGGCAATAAAGTCTACCCTACCCTGTGTCATAATTTCTTTTGCAGTATCCTTTTCATTGCTGTAAACCGCCACTGAATGACCGCCATTGACTTTCACCAGTTTCATACACGGAACATCGGTAAACCCGTCGCCAATATAAATCATGTTATTAAAAGGAATTCTGCGTTTTTCCTCCGGCGTAAATTTGTTCAAAGAACGATGGTCTGTCACATCCAAAACACCTTTATTGATACGGAACAAAAATTGGGTTTTGCTGGTGTAATTCACCGCCATGGCAGGCCACACAGGAACATTTTGTTCGTCATAAAAAAATTCTGCCGCGTAAATTTCCTTAAAATACTTGGCAATGGGTGTCCCCTCAATAATTTCCTTAAGTCCTGACGAAATAATGTAGTGCTCAAGCTGAATCCCGATTTTCTCAGCATATTGATTGATGCGGTCAAACCAGGTGGCAACACCGTCAAACAGCTCAACTGTTTTTCCAAGCTCAGTAAACTCACTCCGGTTGAGTAATTTTTTGCCCCGCGCCTCCGTTAGCATCACATACATATATGCTAAAATCTGGTCCATATGATGCTCCTTTGTCAGCACATCACATTTTGTCCAAAAATCGTCTGCCGTCATACCAATGCCGGGGATGAAGGCATATTCCTGCATATCTTTTGTAGATAGCGTTTTATCAAAATCGTATAAGATTGCTGCCACCGGCTTTGTGTTCATGTCCATTCTCTCCAATCTGTCAGCTCATTTTACTTGTCCTTTAATGTGACAACTGTCACACCTGTCTCTCCCTCACCATAGCGGCCGGGACGATAGCTTTTTACGATGGGATGGTGTCTTAAAAATTCGCTAATACCCGCCCGAAGTACACCGGTGCCTTTGCCGTGAATGATGGTCACCTCGTGAAGCGATGCAAGATAGCAATCGTCTAAAAATTTGTCCACCACCATAATTGCTTCCTCAAGCATCAGGCCACGCACATCCTTTTCCATGGCTGCGCCTTCTTGTCTTGATGCCTTAAAACTTGCTGCAATGGCTTTGCTGTTTGAGGGTTTCTTCTCCTGATTTCCGCCGGCGCGGGTTAAATCATTTACATTTGTTTTAATTTTCATGATCCCCGCTTGCACAAACAGTGCGCCCTTTTTGTCCGGCAAAGATAACACCGACGCGTCTGTATTCATAGACACAATGTGCACCATTTCGCCAAGCTTCACATTTTTTAAAGGTTTTATCTTTGGCTTGTTGCGGTCGGCATGCTTTGAAATTTTTTCCGTTTCTTGTCTGAGTGCCTCCTTAGCTTTTTCCGCCTTTTCTATGGCATCCCGATAAACTGCCGAGTTTTTAATTTCGCGCAGCTCTTTTAACGCCTCATTTGCTTGCTGTTTCGCACTTTCTACAATGGCAACTGCCTCTGCGCGCGCCTCCCGCATCAGGTTTGCTTTTTTCTCCTCAAGCTTATCCAGTTCACGGCGCATGTTTTCCTTAAAAATCCGCGCATCGCGGGATGCATTTTCTGCCAGACGGCTATCCTCTTCCGCTTTTTTGCGGCTTTCTTCAAGGCCTGCAATTACATCCTCAAGCTTCATATCATCATCGGTAATTCGCTTTTTTGCTTGGGCGATAATGCTCTCGTCCATGCCCAACCGTTTGGAAATGGCAAATGCATTACTCTTCCCCGGTATACCAATCATCAAGCGATAGGTGGGTGAAAGCGTGGAAACATCAAATTCGCAGGATGCATTTTCAACCCCTTTGGTAGAAAGGGCGTAAAGCTTTAGCTCGCTATAGTGCGTGGTGGCTGCCACACGGGCGCCAAAATTGCGCATATACTCTATCATGGAAATGGCAAGTGCTGCACCCTCAGTGGGGTCTGTGCCTGCACCTAATTCGTCTGCCAACACCAATGAGTTTTTTGTAACCGCATTTAAAATTCCCACCAGGTTCACAATGTGAGAACTAAAGGTGGATAAATTTTGCTCGATGCTCTGTTCGTCGCCGATATCAGCAAACACATTGTCAAATACCGCAATGCTGCTGCCGGCGTTGGCGCTGATATGAAGTCCCGCCTGCGCCATCAAAGTAAACAGACCCAAGGTTTTCAGTGACACGGTTTTACCGCCGGTGTTGGGTCCGGTAATGACTAAGGTGTCATAATCCTTGCCCAGGGAAATATCCACAGGCACCACCTTATGTTTGTCTAAAAGCGGATGTCTTCCGCCCTTGATTTCAATGATGCCCGCATCATTGAGAGCCGGCTCATTGGCATTTTGCAAAAGGGAAAGATGTCCCTTACAAAAAATAAAATCCAATTCAAAAATCGTATTGTAATTTACAAAAATCTGTTCCGCAAATTCAGAAACAAAAACGGATAATTCATACAAGATCCGATCGATTTCCTCTTTTTCTTTGCTTTTTAGTTCCGCAATTTCGTTGGTCATTTCCACAACGCTTGCCGGCTCGATAAACACGGTAGAGCCGGAAGCAGAAGCGTCATGCACAATGCCCTTGATTTCGTTTTTGTACTCCGC
>JAZPYM010000087.1:0-5281 GCA_045544215.1 Congzhengia sp. | reverse complement strand
ACACAATGATAGATGTGCTTTTCGTCGGCAAACTTTGCCTCCAGTTTCGTTGGATGCACATTGATGTCTACCTCTTGCGGCGGAAGCGTAAGATTTAACACGCAGGCGGGGAATTTTCCCACCATCAATTCGTTTTTATATGCCTCCTCTGCCGCGCGGGACAAAAGTGGGGACTTTATATAGCGTCCGTTTACAAAAAAGTTTTCCATGCTCCGATTGCCACGGGCAGCAACCCCTTTGCCGCAAAGACCAAAGACACAAACGCCCCGCTCTTCATAGTTTGCCTCTACCATGGCTTTAGAAATATCTTTTCCATAGACAGCATAAACCGCCGAGGAAAGTGCAGAATCCCCCGGGGTAAAAATCACTTCTTTTTCATTATTAATAAACTTTACCGAAATTTCAGGATGGGAAAGGGCAAGTCGGGATACAATGTCTTCCACATAGCCTGCCTCGGTAAAATCTTTTTTCAAAAATTTCATTCTGGCGGGAACGGTGGAAAATAAATCCCGCACCACCACCGTGGTGCCACCCGGACAGCCCGCCTCGGCACAATCAATGATTTCGCCGTTTTCTGCAACCAAATGTGTGCCCGTTTCTTCTTCCTTGGTTTTGGTGTAAATCTCAAGACGGGACACTGCGCAGATGGAGGAAAGCGCCTCACCGCGAAATCCCAGAGTTTCAATTTTTGTCAAGTCCTCTTCTGTGGAGATTTTGCTGGTTGCGTGGCGCAAAATTGATTTTTCTGCGTCCTCTTTGGACATACCGATGCCGTTGTCCGTCACCCGCATATAGCGGATACCGCCGCCCTTAATTTCCACACAGATGGTGGTGGCGTGGGCATCTACCGCGTTTTCCAAAAGCTCCTTTATCACCGAAGCAGGTCGCTCTACCACTTCCCCTGCGGCGATTTTATCCGACACATTTTTTGTTAGAACTTGAATTTTTCCCATGGTACTTCCCTCATTTTTCTCTTAATTCCAAAGCATGAACACATCTTTAAATGTAATGAGCACAGAAAATGCAATTAATATGGCAAAGCCGATAAAATGCACCAGCGCCTCCTTTTCCTGGGGTAGCGGTTTTCGTCTGATGAGCTCAATGAGCACAAACAAAATTCTGCCGCCGTCTAAAGCAGGCAAGGGAAACAGGTTAAAAATACCCAGATTGATGGTAAGCAAAATGGTCAGTCCCAAAAGATTTAAAAACCCTGCTAATCCATCTGTTCTGGTCTGTTCCACCACATTGCCGATTTCCGACACAATGCCCACAGGACCTGACACCTGAGACAAGGGAACATCTCCCCGCACCATGCTGATGAAAGAATCTATAATCACACTGCTGTAAAAGCCCGTTTTATACCAAGCGGTTTTGATGGATGTAAACACGGTGTTTTTCACAGTTTTCAGCTGGATTCCATAGCTGATTTTACCGTCGGCTTCTGTGGGGGTAACTGTAACCGTTCGCTTTTCTCCGCTATTTTCCACCAAAAGCTCTAAGGTGCGGTCTTTCTGTTGATTGTGTGAAATTGCCCAGTTTAAATCCTCGGACAGGTGCACCCGTTTGCCGTTGGCAGATAAAATAATATCGTCACTTCTAAGTCCTGCCGCCTGCGCAGCGCCGCCGTCTATTACCATTTCCACCTGGGGCACCACAAGATTAGGAGTGCTTGCCATCAGGGATAACAAAAGCACAAAACCCAGCAAAATGTTCATAAAGGCACCTGCTGCCAAAATGATCAGCCGCGCAAAGGGTTTTTTGTTGGAAAACGCCCGGGCATCTGCAGTTTTTGTGTCCTCTCCCTCCATGGCGCAAAAGCCACCTATAGGAATGGCGCGAACCGAATACAGTGTTTCCCCTTTTTGATAGGAAAACAGTTTTGGTCCCATACCAAGTGCAAACTCGTTGACCTTAACGCCAAAGGCTTTCGCCGCGATAAAATGTCCAAGCTCGTGAATGAATATCATGACGGCAAAAATCAAAATTGCAGCTAAAGTTGTAAATATGATATGCATAAATCGTTCCCCTTTAAAGACACAATTCGTAAAAAGTTACTTTAGTGTATGCGTTTTTGCCTGCACATATTCTCTTGCCCATCTGTCTGCTTCAAAAATCGCAGAAAGCGATGAGGCATGTGTAACGCTATGCTCTTCCATTGCGCCTTCCACCAGCTGCGCAATCTCCAAAAAGCCAATGTCCCCTTTTAAAAACAGTGCCACAGCCGCCTCGTTTGCGCCGTTTAAAACAGCAGGCATAGTGCCGCCGATTTTACCCGCCTTAATTGCCAGGGCAAGACAACGGAAAGTGTCCATATCCGGTGTATCAAAGGTTAAAGGTTTTTGGGTTAAGTCCAGTTGGTTTTCCTGCATGGGAAGTCTCGCAGGATAGGTAATGGCATATTGAATGGGCAGCTTCATGTCCGGCACACCCAGCTGTGCAATGATGGCGTTATCTGCAAACTCCACCATAGAATGCACAATGCTCTGTCTGTGGACTAAAACCTCAATTTTATCAAAGGAAACGCCAAACAAGTGCTTTGCCTCAATGACCTCAAGCCCTTTATTCATCAGCGTTGCGCTATCTACTGTAATCTTTGCTCCCATGCTCCAGTTGGGGTGGTTTAACGCATCTTTCACGGTGATAGACGAAAGCTCCTGTTTGGTTTTTCCAAAAAAGGGACCGCCGGATGCCGTCAGGATAATGCGTTTTAATTCTCTGTCGAAATTCTCCGGATTCACTCTTGCAGCCAGCGACTGAAACACTGCGCTGTGCTCAGAGTCCACAGGAATAATGGTGGCGCCGCTTTTTCGCGCCTCTTCCATCACCAAATCCCCTGCCGTTACCAGTGTTTCTTTATTAGCAAGACCAATCCGCTTGCCCGCCTTTACCGCAGAAAGCGTGGCTTTTAGGCCTGCAATGCCCACAATACCCGTAATGACAATATCAGCCAGTGGGTGTGCGGCAATTTCAGTCAAGCCGTCCTCTCCTGACAGTATCTTGGTGTCCGTATCCTGTACCTTGATTTTCAGCTCCTGCGCTTTTGCCTCGTCTGTGACGCAAGCAAAAGCAGGGCGAAATTTTCTGATTTGCGTTTCTAAAAGTGCAATGTTAGAATGGGCGGATAGCGCAAAAGCACGAAATCCCTCGTTTTGCTGTATCACATCAAGGGACTGCGTGCCAATAGAGCCGGTTGCACCCAATATCACAATATTTTTCAAATCGTTCTCCTTAATTTATATCACCGGGAAATAGGTGATAAAATAGTACACCACAGGGGTGACAAAAATCAAACTGTCCACCCGGTCTAAAAGACCGCCGTGACCGGGGATGAGATTGCCAAAGTCCTTTGCCTTGTATGCCCGTTTCATCATGGATGCAGAAAGATCGCCAAACTGTGCGACGATGCCGCAAATAAGGGATAGCACAAACAGGCGTACAAACGATACTGCAAGACCTGCGGCAGACAAAATTGCGCCGTAAATCATAAACGCAACAATGGAACCAACCACCGCACCGATGGCACCGGCTACGGTTTTGTTGGGACTGATTTCCGGAATCAACTTGCGCTTGCCGAACAGGCATCCCGCAAAGTATGCCGCCGTATCCGGAAGCCACGCGCCGATAAATGCCAAGAACACCAGTGCCAATCCGTTTTCCTGGTGGCGCATAATGGAAAGCGGCATTAAAAACATGACGGAATAAATCACCAAAAACAGTGAAGCGCACACATCATGAAAATGGATTTCCTTGTGGTTTATAACCGAGAAAATCAAAAGCGCCATAACAAAAAGAATGGTAATCATAACAAAATGATTGGTGTCCGCCTGCTTTATAAACGCGGTCGTCATATATAAAAGGGCAAAAACATAGTCAATCACAACAATGCTGCGCTTTGTTTCCTGTTGAAATGTTACCATGATTTCGTGAAGCACAATGAGACAAACCGCGCACACCGCAACGGTAAACACCCAGGGGGGCGCAAAGGTAACCAGCAAAAGAAGCGCAACTAAGATTGCAGCGCTCGCCAGTCTGATCTTTAACTTTGACCAATCCACAAAAACCACCCCTTTATATTCCGCCGAAGCGTCTGTTCCGATTTTGATAATCTAAAATAGCCTGCGTAAAATCTTTTTCTGTAAAGTCGGGCCAATTAATATTGGAAAACCAAAATTCACTGTATGCCGACTGCCACAAAAGGAAGTTGGATAGCCGATACTCCCCGCTGGGGCGAATGATTAAATCCACATCGGGAATTTGCGTATAAAGCGTTTTTGAAATGGCGTCCTCTGTGATTTCGTCTAAAGAGCGTTTGCCCTCTGCCACCTCTTGCGCAAGGATTTTTGCCCCGCGGGCAATTTCCTGCTGACCGCCGTAGTTAATGGCAAGGTACAAAATGGTTTTTGTGCGACCTGCAGACTCTTGTTCTGCAATTTCCATCTGCTCCTTGATTTCTTCTGTCAACACGCTGCGGTCACCGATAAACTTTAGCCGCACCTGGTTGCCCTCTAAAAGCTTTTTGTCCTTTAAATAGTCCAAAAGCAGCTCCATCAGCGCATCCACCTCTTGCTTGGGGCGTTTCCAGTTTTCTGTGGAAAACGCGTAGGCGGTGATATAGGGGATGCCCATTTCAGATGCAAACTCTACAATCTGTTTAAGCTTGGCAGCGCCTGCACTGTGCCCTGCGCTTCTGGGAAGGCCATGTGCCTTTGCCCATCTGCCGTTGCCGTCCATAATAATTCCCACATGGCGGGGAAGATTTTCCTTATCAACTTCTAAAAGCATTTGGTTATGCTTTTTTTGTTTCCAGAACCGAAACACAAAATCACCCCGCGAAAAAAATTTTTTGCTTAGATTTCCATAATTTCCTTGGATTTTGCATCTGCCAATTCATCAATTTCTTTGATATACTGGTCGGTTACTTTCTGGATGCCGTTTTCTGCATTCTTTAAATCATCCTCTGTGATTTCGCCGTTTTTCTTTTGTGCTTTAAAAGCGTCGATTGCATCACGACGCACGCCGCGAACAACAACCTTTGCCTCCTCTGCGCGCTTGGAAACAGACTTGGTCAGTTCTTTTCTTCTTTCCTCTGTCGGTGCAGGGAAATTCAGGCGAATCGCCTTGCCATCATTGTTGGGGTTTAGGCCCAAATCAGACGCCAAAATTGCCTTTTCAATATCGTGCAAAATGCTTGCATCCCAGGGCTGAATCATAAGCATTCTGGGGTCAGGAATGGAAATAGTACCCACCTGCGCAACAGGGGTGGGTGTGCCGTAATAATCTA
>JAZPYM010000086.1:0-6755 GCA_045544215.1 Congzhengia sp. | reverse complement strand
GGTGTTTGTGCAATTACTTGCGTGCAGGCACAGATGCAGGAAAATTAAAATTAGAAAGGTTTGTGTGTAACGATGAAAGTTTTAGTTATTAATGCAGGTAGCTCATCTTTAAAGTATCAGCTGATTGATATGGATAATGAGCATGTTTTGGCAAAAGGTCTTTGTGAAAGAATTGGTATTGAGGGTTCTAAGCTCAATCATACTCCCGACGGCGGCGAAAAGGTAATTATTTCTCAGGATATGCCTGACCATGGTGTTGCAATTAAGCTTGTTTTGGAAGCTTTAACAGACAAAAATCATGGTGTAATAGCTGACATGAGTGAAATCTCTGCAGTTGGTCACAGAGTTGTCCATGGTGGAGAAGTGTTCAGCGGCAGCGTGCTTATCACAGAAGAAGTGAAAAAGGCAGTTACCGATTGCAACGATTTGGCACCGCTTCACAACCCTGCAAACTTAACCGGTATTGCAGCAGTTGAAGCAGCAATGCCCGGCGTTCCCAATGTTGGTGTGTTTGACACGGCGTTCCATCAGACAATGCCTGCAAAATCCTATATGTATGGTATTCCTTATGAATATTATGAAAAGTATAAAATCAGAAAATATGGCTTCCATGGAACATCTCACAATTATGTGGCACACCGCGTTGCAGAGCTTTGTGGAAAGCCAATTGAAGAGTTGAAAATTATCACTTGCCATCTTGGCAACGGTTCTTCCATTGCAGCAGTTGATTGCGGCAAGGTTGTAGACACATCTATGGGATTTACACCCCTTGATGGTTTGGTGATGGGTACACGCTCCGGCTCTATTGACCCTGCTGTAATTCCGTTCTTGGTTGAGCATGAAGGTATCAGCGCAAAAGAAGTTGATGCGGTGCTGAATAAAAAGTCAGGCGTTTTGGGTATTTCCGGTGTAAGCAGCGATTTTCGTGATTTAGAGGGAGCAGCTAAAGAAGGAAACGAGCGTGCAAAGCTTGCTCTTGAAATGTTCCGTCACAGTGTGCGTGGTTATATCGGCAGATATGCATCCATCATGGGTGGTGTTGATGTAATTACCTTTGCCGGCGGTGTTGGTGAAAACAGTGCAGATATCCGTGAAGATGTTCTTGCAGGTCATGAATTTATGGGTATCAAGATTGATAGCGAGAAAAATCATGTTCGCGGTGTTGAGGCTGAAATTTCAACAGATGATTCCCGTGTTCGCGTATTTGTTGTTCCAACAGATGAGGAAATGACAATTGCAAGAGATACCAAGAGAATTGTTGAAGGAAAATAAAATCAAACAAAAAGAACTGTGGCACATGCCACAGTTCTTTTTTTATTTTATCCATTCTTAGTGGAGTAACTCTTCCATACATTTCGGACAAATATTCTTTCCCTTAAAACGAATAACATCTTTTGAATTTCCGCAGAAAATGCAGGACGGACCATACTTTTTTAATATAATTGTTCCTTCGTCTACATAAATTTCCAAGGCGTCTTTCACTGCAATATCCAGTGTTCTTCTTAATTCAATGGGGAGCACAATTCTTCCGAGCTCATCTACTTTTCTCACAATTCCTGTCGATTTCATTGTCAAATCTCCTTACTCTTTAGAATATTTTGTAACTTATAGCATTATTATAGCATGTCCAAAATGGATAGTCAACGAAAAGTATTTTAAGTTTCTGTTAAAATTGTTGTTTGTAATCCACTCGAATAACCGGGCAATATTTTGGGTTTTCCTGTTTTAGCTGCATTATAATTTGCGCAATGGTATTTTTTCGCCCTTCTTCTGTCATGGTAAAGGGCACTTCTAAATCAAATATTAAATTAATTCTGTTTTCTCCGTCTGTCATGCGAAAATCGTGCATCCCTAAATCTTTATTAATTTTTGAGATTACGGACATAACAAGGTCTCTTGTTTGTGCCGATTTTTCGCATCCGGTTAAAATTGGGTCTGTGTGAATCACAGTTTCCACGCCTGTTTCTTCCAAAATTTGCACTTCAAGGGCATCAATGATTTCGTGCAGCATGATAGCCGATTTTTCGCTGGAAACCTCGGCATGCACAGAGGCAAGTGTTCGTCCTGGCCCATAATCATGAATAATCAGATCATGTATTCCTAAAATTTCATCGTTTGCAGATAAAATTTCGGAAATTGTCCTTGCAAGGGTAGGGTCAGGGGAACCACCCAAAAGGGTATTGATGGTATCCCATGCAACACGAGCGCCTGTTATGCAAATTAAAATTGCCACAATCATTCCTGTAATACCGTCTACTATGGGAGGCAAAAATCTGCAAAGGAACACCGATGCAATTACAGCGCTTGTAGCAAAAGCGTCGTTTAAACTGTCTGTGGCAGTTGCCCGCAGTGTGTCAGATGCAATTTGATTGCCCAAATAACGCATTGCAAAAAACATCCATAATTTTATAAACACAGAAGCGGTTAAAATTAACATCAGTCCAAGGTGATACTTCGGTGCAGCAGGGGACAGGATTTTTTGAAAGGAGGATTGCACCAGCTCAATGCCAACAGAAATAATGATAAATGACACAATTAAGGAACAGATATATTCAATTCTGCCGTGTCCAAATGGGTGCTCCTTGTCAGGACGCTGGTTAGCAAGCTTTGCGCCGATAAGCGTCACAAAAGAAGAACCAATGTCTGATAAGTTGTTAAAAGCATCGGATATAATGGCGATGGAGCCGATTAAAGATCCAATGATGATTTTCAGCATAAACAAAATCAGGTTGCATATAATCCCCAAAATGCCGCCAAAAACACCATAGGCAGTGCGAACAGAGGCATTTTTCACATCCTGATTATTTTTAATAAATCGTTTTGTTAGAAATTTGATTAACATATAAAGTCCCACATTTCAAAATAATAAATATAAAAATATTATATATGATTTTCCGTTTAATTGCAAGGCAATTTTTAAACGGTTAAATGATGCAGAACAAGCAGCCTCTTGTGTCACATTGTGACAGATTGTGACATATAATATGGTGAGGTGACAATATGATCATCTCAAATATTATATAGGAGGTTTTAGTTATATGTGTGGAATTTGTAATGTTGTCAGATGTATCACAGGCAGAACAGGTGGCTGTAGATGCAGAGAAAATGCATGCGCTTATGAATATCGTATGCCGCGTTGTGAGCCGCGGATGAATGTCCGTTGTGCAAGCGGCATCGGCACATCCTCTGAATGCCCCTGTCATACAGATTATGATACGGATTGTGGCTGCAGAAGAAATTGCGATTGCGATTGTGATTAATGAAAAAGGCGCACCTGCAAAAGCAGGTGCGTTTTCTTGGTTACAAACAAAAATACATAGATGTATAAAATTTTATTTTTGAAACAAACTCTTGTATCATGAAAAAATTTATGATAAAATGAAAAGAAAAATGTCAATGTATGGGAGGGTTCATATGTTTGACTTTGTGAGAGTGTCATGCTGTGTGCCAAAGGTTTCGGTTGCAAATACAGAAAAAAACGCACAGGAAATACAAAAACAGATGGATGAAGCGGTGCGCGCAGGTGCAAATTTTGTGCTGTTTCCAGAGCTTGCTATTACAGGATATACCTGTGACGATTTGTTTTTTCAGGAAAGTCTGCTTTCTGGCACCAAACAGGCGCTAAAGAAAATTCTTGCACATTCTAAATCATATCGTGCGGTTTTTGTTGTGGGAGCTCCCTTGGTGTTATTTGGAGCACTTTACAATTGTGCAGTTGTCATTTCCAAAGGAAAAATTTGCGGAATTGTACCCAAAATGTTTTTAGCAGATTATCATGAATTTCATGAAACGAGATGGTTTTCGCCAGGTAGCAATCTTGCCCAATCGTCTGTTTGTTATCATAAGCTTTTTTCAAAAAATGGGGAAGATTATACAATTCCGGTTGGTTCCTTTGTTTTTGAAACAGAAAATGATGTAAAATTCGGTGTTGAAATTTGTGAGGATTTATGGATGCCAATGCCATCCAGTACAAAGTTGGCGCATTGCGGTGCAGAATTAATATTTAATATTTCTGCCAGCAACGAAACCGTTGGCAAACGCACCTATCGTCAGGATATGGTAAAAATGCAGTCCGCCAAATGCCTGTGCGGATACGCATATGTTTCCTGTGGTACGGAAGAATCTACAACGGATTTGATTTTTTCAGGTCATAGCCTTCTTGCAGAAAATGGAACAATCACAAGAGAAAACAAGAACTTTTTAGATTCAAATTATGTTATGACTGCAGATATAGATTTAGGAAAAATCAGGGCAGAGCGTCTTTGTCGTCCACTTGCACACACCATGAATGGTTTGGGAGATCTTGCGACAATCCCCGCTGTTTTGATTCCAATATCTGCAGAAAGTGATGGTGCTTGCTATGCGGTGCGAAAGTACCCATTTATTCCAACGGATGCAAAAGCAAGAGAGAAAAGATGCCTGCAAATTTTTGAAATGCAAACGGCGGCATTAAAAAAACGATTGCAAATAACCGGAGGAAAAGCGGTGATTGGCGTGTCCGGCGGGCTGGATTCCACTCTTGCACTTTTAGTCACCCACACTGCAATTTCGCAGTTAGGGCTTTCGCCTACCAATATATGTGCCGTTACTATGCCATGCTTTGGAACAACAGACAGAACCTTTCAAAATGCCGTTTCCCTGATGGAACGCTTGGGTGTTACTGCAAAAAATATTTCCATCAAAGAGGCCTGTATCACACATTTTCGTGACATTGGACATGATAACAATGTGCATGATGTTACCTATGAAAATGTGCAGGCAAGGGAGCGTACGCAGGTGCTGATGGACCTGTCAAATCAATTTGGCGGAATTGTCATTGGTACCGGGGACTTAAGTGAACTTGCGTTGGGTTGGTGCACCTACTGCGGTGACCAAATGAGCATGTACGGTGTGAATAGCGGTGTTCCAAAGACATTGGTTCGGTGGATCATTCAAAGCATTGTTGACCAACAAATTTTTCCGCAGGCAACAGAGATTTTGAAGGATGTATTGGGTACACCAATCAGTCCGGAGCTTTTACCTCCTGATGAGGCAGGGCAGATTACCCAAAAAACAGAGGATTTAGTAGGACCTTACCAGTTACATGATTTTTACCTTTACTATGTGTTGCGTTTTGGGTATTCGCCTGCAAAAATTTATCATTTGGCAAAACAGGCGTTTTGTGATGAATTTGCGTATGGCGTGATTTTACACTGGTTGAAGCAATTTTATAAACGCTTTTTTGGGCAACAGTTTAAACGCAGTTGTATGCCGGATGGTATAAAGATCGGAAATGTGGGTTTGTCTCCGCGAGGTGACCTGAAAATGCCCAGTGATGCAGAAAGCTTTCTTTGGTTGAAAGAACTGGAAACACTTTCTGAATAAAAAATGAACCGCTTAAATCAACAGGATTTAAGCGGTTTTTTATCGGGGTTTGAATTCTTACAAAAAAAGAGAGACCAACGCAAATGTTGTTCTCTCTTTTTGGCAGGGGTAGAAGGACTCGAACCCTCAAGAACGGTTTTGGAGACAATGTCGTATAAAAGGACTGTCCAAATTGTTCCCACTGTTGAGCCGTTTGTAGCACTCGGTCTTTTGAACCTTATGCCTTTTGATGCTTTATTGATGCTATTGAAAATTCTCGGCAAATTTGATGCCCAATCACCAAAAAATCGACGCTTGTAATTTTGTTTAAGTATAGCATACATTCTGCGAAAATGCAAATTCATTCGCGATAGAATTGCCTGTGTAAGACGATAGAATGAATCAATGCGGAATTAGTCAAGAAATATTCTTAAAAGCCATATAAAACATTTTTGAGCCAATTACAATAAAGCAAATTGTAATCCGCTATATCAAAATATGAAACGCCTTAAACAAAGAAAAAGCGAGATTGAAATTTGCGAATCAATCTCGCTTGTTTTATGTCCAAATTATAGTATTATTGAAATTAAATTTATTCAAAATGGAGAAAATTGCGTTTTGGTATTGCTTTTGTTCTAGTTTTAGAATATAATAGAATTATCAAAACAAGGAGTGAAAAACTATGGACTATATGACTGCAAGAGAAGCAGCTGATAAATGGGGCATATCCCAAAGACGAGTAGCTGTGCTATGTTCTGATAATAGAATAGAAAATGCCGCGCGGTTGGGAAATATGTGGATTATTCCTAATAACGCCGAAAAGCCAATCGACGCAAGAAGTACTCGATACAACATGAGTACCGATAAATGCGTTAAGCCATTTCTAAAATGGGCAGGTGGAAAAGGTCAGTTGATTAGGGAAATCGAAAAATATTATCCATTCGGCTCAACAATAACTAAGTATGCCGAACCCTTCGTAGGTGGAGGTGCTGTTCTCTTCGATATATTAAACAAGCACAAAGTTAATGAAATATATATTAGCGATACAAATGCCGAACTAATAAATGCATATAAAATAGTAAGAGATAGGATTGATGAACTAATCGAGTTACTTCAAACATATCAGGCAGAGTATATACCCCTTACTACTGAGGAAAGAAAAGAATACTATATTAGAAAAAGAGAATCATTCAACGAACTAAAGGTAAATGGGAATGAGAAAACAAACATTGAAAAAGCAGCACTGATGATATTCCTTAATAAGACATGCTTTAATGGATTGTATCGAGTGAACAAAAAGGGATTATTCAATGTCCCAATGGGTTCTTATAAAAATCCTATGATATGTGATGAGGATAACCTAAGAAGGGTATCTTGTAAACTTCAAAATGTAACGATAGTGTGTGGAGATT
>JAZPYM010000085.1:0-18624 GCA_045544215.1 Congzhengia sp. | reverse complement strand
GAAATTGCATATCTTCAAAACCAGCAGGCAGACCTTGCCACCTATTTAAAGGCGCCGGACTTTGCAACCGGCGGGTGCCTGCTTTATAAAGAAGAGGATATCCGCGCCATTTACGAAACCGGTCGCGGCAGCGTGCGGGTGCGGGCGGTATACACTTATGACAAGCCCAACAACTGTATTGAAATTACAGAAATTCCTTACAGCACCACCATTGAGGTCATTATCGATAAAATTATTGATTTGGTAAAACAGGGAAAAGCAAGAGAAATTGCCGACATTCGTGACGAAACGGATAAGCACGGTCTTAAAATCACCATCGACTTAAAACGAGGCACCGATGCAGAAAAGGTAATGGCAAAACTTTATAAAATGACGCCACTTGAAGATAGCTTTTCCTGTAACTTTAATGTTTTGGTCAAGGGCACACCCAAGGTAATGGGCGTGCGGGAAATTTTAAAGGAATGGACCGAATTCCGATTAGATTGTGTAAAACGCAGTCTTTCCTACGATTTGGACAAAAAGAACCAGCGGCTGCACCTATTGTTAGGACTTGAAAAAATCTTAGTGGACATTGACAAGGCAATCTCCATCATCCGTAACACCGAGGAAGAGGCAAAGGTTGTTCCCAACTTGATGGAGGGCTTCTCTCTCGACATGCTCCAGGCGGAGTTTATTGCAGAAATCAAGCTGCGCCACTTAAATAAAGAATACATTCTAAAGCGCCTGGCAGACATTAAGGATTTGCAGGCAGACATTGCCGAAATCAGCAAAACTCTTTCCTCCCAGCTTGCCATGAAAAAGCTGATTATCAAGGAATTAAAAGAAATTTCCAAAACCTACGGCAAGCCCAGAAGAACCCAGATTGTGATGGAGGACGAAATTGAAGATATCGCAATTGAAAACACGGTGGAGGACTATAACCTAAAGCTTTACTTAACAGAGCAGAACTACTTAAAGAAGGTCTCCTTGGTGTCGCTTCGTGCAAGCAGTGCCCACAAATTAAAAGAGGACGACAAGTTCCTATGCGAGATCGAGTGCGCCAATGTGGATGAGGTACTGTTTTTCAGCGACAAGGCAAATGTGTATAAAATGCGTATTAGCGATATTCCCGATTGCAAGGCAAGCGTACTGGGAGAATATCTGCCTAACCTGTTGGGCATTTCCGATGAAAAAATTGTGTATATGGCGGTTACAAAGGACTATTCCGGCATGATGCTGTTTGCCTTTTCAAACGGCAAAATTGCGAAGGTTCCCCTAAAGAGCTATGAGACCAAAACCAACCGCAAAAAACTGACCAACGCGTATTATGAAAAAACGCCGGTTACCGATATGCGCTTTATCAAAGAGGACACAGAGCTGGTGGCATTTTCCGATGCCAACAAGGTGTTGATTTTCCACACCGAAAAAATTGCACCAAAGGCAACCAGAAATTCCCAGGGCGTGCAGGTTTTAACCTTGAAAAAAGGCAGCAAACTCGCGAACATCTGCACACTGGACGAGGTATCCTTTACCGATTTTGCATACTACAGAACAAAAAATATTCCCGCCCGCGGCGCCTATTTAAAGGATGACGATTTGGCAGGGGAGCAAATTGCATTAATTTAACGAACGGAGCATATCTATGCATGAAACCATTTATACCATCCCCCTAACCGAAAGCTTGGAGCAGGAAAGCGAATGCCCTTTTTGTTATTTAGAAAACAAGCTGGAGGAGGAACAGGTAAAATATGCCTTAGGTCCTGCCATGATGGAGCCGGACCACAGAATGCTTTCAAACCGATTGGGCTATTGCCGCCGCCATACAGATAAAATGAACGCAGCAAAGCTGGCGCTTCCCTTGGCGCTGGTGATGGACACCCGTATGGACGAAGTAATCATGCGGCTCAAATCGGAACGGGAAGTTCTGCAAAAAAAGAGCCGCTTTTTGAAAAAAAAGAACAAAACAGAAAAAGCGCTTTCTGTTGTGACAGACCTTACCGTGACTTGTCTTGTGTGTGACAAAATTAGCAACACCATGTCAAAATTTTTCTATACCTTTTGGTATCTTTACAAAAAGGAACCGGATTTTAAAGCGCGGGTGCTAAAAAGTCGCGGCTTTTGCCTGCCACATTTTAAAGACTTGCTTTTTGCTGCTAAAGAGCATGCAGGCAGCAAGCAGGAGCAATATATATGCGAGCTTCTGGACCTGGAGATACAAAACCTTGCGCGGAACAAACAAGATGTTACCGGCTTTATCAGTCAATTTGACTATCGGCACAACAAGGATGACGAAACAGTTGTGAAAAACGCGCACCAAATTTGCGGCGGAAAGCTGGCAAAATTTTAAAGAGGGATTGCGATGAAAAAAATCATTGGACTTACCGGTCCGTCAGGGGCGGGAAAAAGCACAGTAGCAAAACAGTTTTCAGCCGGCGGCGCCTATGTGATTGACGGTGATATTGTAGCGCGGCGTGTGGTGGAGCAGGGAAAACCCGCGCTTTTAGAGCTGGCAAGCGCCTTTGGGAAAGGGGTTCTTTCATCAGACGGGGGACTTAACCGCAAACAAATGGCAAAACTTGCATTTTCCACGCCGGAAAATCTACATAAACTAAATAGCATTACGCATAAATATATTATAGCGGAAATGAAGCAGGAAATTGCAGAAAGCGATAGCGCTGTCTTTGTGATTGACGCTGCGGCATTGTTTGAAAGCGGCCTTGACGGGATGTGCGATGCTACAGTAGCAGTTACCGCAAAAAAAGAAAGCCGTCTTGCGCGGATTATGGCGCGGGACAATTTAACGAAAGGCGAGGCAGAGGCGCGAATCGCGGCGCAGCCGAAAGACGATTTTTATGTTTCTAAAAGCCGCTATCATATCGAAAACGACGGGGATGCTGCATCCTTGTCTTGTCATGTCAACCGTATTTTAAAGGAAGTGGAATGTGAATAAATTCATCAAAACGATGGTTATCATAGCAGGCGTGTTTGTCCTTTTCTTTTTGGTAAAGGGGCTTTTTTTGGGGATGTATCCCATAAGGTACGAAGAAGCAGTATCCACCTATGCCGAAAAAAACGACTTGCCAAAAAATCTTGTGTATGCCGTCATCAAGGCGGAAAGTAATTTTAAACCGGAGGCAACCTCGCCGAAGGATGCCGTTGGCTTGATGCAAATTCTTGCGCCAACAGGGGAATGGATTTTTCAGAAAATCGGCATTGAAAACTTCAATGAAGAAATGCTGAAGAATCCGGATGTAAATATTGAGGCGGGGTGCTATTACCTTTCCTATCTGCTCAAGCGGTATCAGGGTAACAAAAAATGCGCGTTGGCGGCATATAATGCAGGCGCTGCCAATGTAGATGCATGGCTTTCCCACAAGGAAAATTCCAAAAACGGAACAGCGCTTGACATCATCCCTTTTCCCGAAACAAGACAGTATGTGAATCAGGTTTTAACCAACGAAAAAATTTATGATTTTTTATATAAAAATTAGGGCACTTACAAATTTTTTTGCAACAAAAGAGGACATATTATGAAATATATCAAATATGGGCTTGGCGTTTTGGCGCTTATCATTGCCGTATTTTCTGTTTCCTTTGCGCCCCGCAGCTATACAGCATCGGACTTTTTGCTTGACACCTATGTTTCGGTAACGGCGTATGGAAAAAACGCAAAAAGTGCCTCGCAAAAGGCGCTGGACAGAGTGCGAGAACTGGATAAACAGCTTAGCGCCTACCGCGCCGACAGCCAGGTTTATAAAATCAATCACGCAGGCGCAAATGTAAAAACGACTGTCACAGAGGAATGTTTTTATGTAGTGAAGCAGGCGCTTTTACTATCTCAAAAAACAGGCGGCAGCTTTGACATTACCATAAAGCCCGTTATGGCGCTTTGGGATTTTGGCGGCGAACGCCCTCGCGTGCCGGAGACTTCCGCACTGCAAAACGCCCTTTCTTATGTGGATTATCGGGATGTACTGCTTGACGAAGAGACAAAAACCGTCACCTTAAAAAAAGAGGGCATGGCAATTGATTTGGGCGGCATTGCCAAGGGCTATTGTGCCGATGAGGCAATCAAAATTTTGACGCAGGATGGCATCAAAAACGCCTATCTTGATTTTGGAGGCAATGTGGTCACCATGGGCGAAAAACCCTTGGGACTTTTGGATATACTCAAACATCGCGCCCTTTCCCGTCCCTTTGTGGTGGGCATTCAAAACCCAAAAGGCGCGCGGGGAGAGGTTATTTCTACCCACACGGCAAATGCGCCTTGTTGTGCCGTGGTCACATCAGGGGGCTATGAGCGCTATTTTTACGATAACGGTGTGCGCTATCATCACATTTTAGACCCAAAAACAGGAAAAAATCCCCAAAATGATGTGCTGAGCGTTACGGTCATAGGTGACTCTGCCCTTGTTTGTGACGCACTTTCCACTGCACTGTTTGTTTCAGGGGAGCAAGGGTATGAGGCCATAGCCTCTCTTTGTGAGGAAGTACAAATTGTTTATGCATCGGGGGATGTGAAAAAATTTCATCCGTAAGGAGCAGACTTATGAAAAAATTATTGATTTTAGATGCCAACAGCATTGTGAACCGCGCCTTTTACGCAGTCAAACTGCTTACCAACAAGGCGGGCTTTCATACCAATGCTATTTTTGGCTTTTTAAACATCTATTTCAAATATTTAGAGGAGATAAACCCCGACTATGTGTGTGCAGCGTTTGATTTGCCGGCACCAACCTTTCGCCACAAAATGTTTGACGGCTACAAGGCAACCCGCCACAAAATGCCGGACGAGCTGGCAGAGCAAATCCCCGTTTTAAAAGAAGTGCTGACGGCAATGAACATTAAAATCTTTGAAAAAGAGGGCTACGAGGCAGACGACATCATCGGCACTGCTGCCCGCATCTGCACCGAGCAGGAGGTTTTGTGCTGCGTGCTGACGGGGGACAGAGACGATTTGCAGCTGGCATCCGACAAAGTCAACATCCACTTAGTCACCACCCGTATGGGAAATACTTCAACCGAGGTGTTTGACGATAAAAAGGTGGTTGAAAAATATGGCGTAACTCCCAAGGAATTTATTGATTTAAAAGCAATTATGGGCGATTCCTCAGACAACATCCCAGGGGTGCGGGGCATTGGGGAAAAGGGTGCCACCGCGCTGATAAAAGCCTTTCATTCCGTAGAGGGCATTTATGAAAATCTGGAGGATGACGCCATCACAAAAGGCACCCGCACCAAGCTGATTGAGGGCAAGGAAGACGCTAAAATGAGCAAGGTTTTAGCCACCATTGACCAATTTGTACCCATTGAAATGGACATTTCAAAAACCGAACGAGCAGACTATGACAACGATGCGCTATATGCACTGTTTGAGCGCCTGGAGTTCCGCTCCTTTATCAAGAAATTAAACATTACCCAGGCTGCATCCGAAACCGATGTGGCAAATGTGACCTTTTCCGACGCAGAATTTGTCACTGTCACCGACAAAGCGCAGCTTGAATTGCTGCTTGCGTATGAAAACATTTGCTTTTTCATGGACAAGCAGCGGGATGAAATTTACTTTTGCATGAATGAAAAAACTGCTTATTGTGCTTCCTTTTCTGCATTTTTTGATGTGTGGAAAGCATATTTTGAGTCTCCCCGCAAAAAAATTACCCATGGCTTAAAGGACGCTTTGGTGCAGTTTTTATCCATGGACATTTCCTGTGAGGCAGTGGAATTTGACACGCAAATTGCGTTTTACTTACTTGAGCCCTCCCGCAAAAGCTATGATTTAGAGGGCCTTGCAAAAGACAATTTAGGGATGCTGCTGGAGCAGTCCCAAGAGGGCACCCAGCTTTCTTTGGATTGTCTGCAGACAGAACAAACAAATCCCCCGCAGTTTCAAAAGGTGCTTGCCCTTTTCGCGCTGAAAAACTATGCAGAAAAAGCGCTTAAAGAGCAGGAAATGACCCAACTGTTTACCACCATCGAAATGCCCCTGGTGTATGTCCTTGCCTCTATGGAGCATATTGGCTTTCGGGTGGATACAGAGCGCCTTTTAGAGTTTGGCAAAACACTTTCGTCTACCCTTACAGGCTTAACAGAAGAAATTTACCAGTTGGCAGGCCATGAATTTAACATCAATTCTCCAAAACAACTGGGAACGGTTCTTTTTGAGGAGCTGGGGCTTAAGTCCAACAAAAAAACAAAAAGTGGTTATTCCACTAACGCCGAGGTGTTAGAAAAACTGCGCAAGAGCCATCCCATTGTGGAAAAGGTATTAGAGTATCGCAAGCTTGCCAAACTCAACTCCACCTATGTGGAGGGGCTGATGGCGGTGATAGACAAGGAAACAGGCAAGGTGCACTCCAGCTTTAACCAGACGGTAACGGTAACGGGGCGCATCAGCTCCACAGAGCCCAATCTGCAAAACATTCCCGTCCGCACGCCCTTGGGCAGAGAAATGCGGAAAATGTTTGTGGCGTCATCTCCTGACTATGTGCTGGTGGATGCCGACTATTCCCAGATTGAGCTGCGGGTTTTAGCCCATCTTTCCGGGGATGAAAATATGATAGAGGCGTTTGCCTCAGGCTTTGACATTCACGCAGCCACCGCTGCTAAAATCTTTGGCAAACCAAGGGAAGAAGTTACCCAGGAAATGCGCAGCGCGGCAAAGGCAATTAACTTTGGGCTGGTGTATGGTATGGGAGAATTTTCTTTGTCCCAGGACCTGCACATCAGCGTAAAAGCCGCCAAAGACTATATTGAGGACTACCTGGGTAGCTATCCCAAGGTCCGTGACTATATGCAAAACACCGTTTCCTTTGCCAAGGAGCATGGCTATGTAAAAACCATGTTTGGCAGAAAACGGGCACTGCCCGAAATCATGTCTTCTAACTATCAAATGCGCGCTTTTGGAGAACGGGCGGCAATGAACAGCCCCGTCCAGGGCACTGCGGCAGACATTATCAAGCTTGCAATGGTCAATGTGTATCGTCGCTTGATACAGAAAAAACTTGACGCGCGACTAATTTTGCAGGTGCACGACGAATTGATTATTGAGGCAGCGGCAGAGGAAAAAGACATGGTTTGCCGCATTTTAAAAGAAGAAATGGAACATGCTGTCTTGCTGTCTGTTCCGCTTAAGGTGGACATGGCAACGGGGCACAGCTGGTATGATACAAAATAGCAGGGAAGGGAGTCAAAAAAATGTCCTTTACCATTGATGTAAAAAACGAGCTTTGCTTGGTAAAATATGAAAACAAATGCTGCAAACGGGCGCACCTTGCAGGCATTGTGGGCTTTGGCGGCACGGTCAGCCAGGAGAACGGTGCAACCATCATCAAAATTCGCACCGAAAGCAGCGCCATTGCCCGCAGGGCTTACTCCTTGGTCAAGGAACTGTTCGGCATTAAGGCAACTCTTGCAACAGTGGGCAAAATCTGCGCCATTACCATTTGCCACGGGGCAGAAACCGTGCTGAAGGAGCTGGGCTTTTTGACAAACGGCATGGTCAGGTTCACCATCAATCCTTTTCTCTGCCATGACGATTGCTGCAAAACCGCATTTTTGGCAGGTGCATTTTTGGGCGGCGGCTATGTAAAAACCCCAAAAAACGGCTATCATTTTGAAATTAAAAACCATTACCGCACCTTAATGCGCGACCTGTCAAACATGATAGAGGAAATGGGCTTTGCGCCCGGATTTGTTATGCGGAAATCCGAGTATGTGACTTACCTAAAGCAAAGCGATGCAATTTGCGATATTTTAATGCAGATGGGCGCACCGGACGCCATGCTGGAACTATGCAATGTGAAGATTTTAAAAGATGTGCGCAATAACATTACACGAAAAGTAAACTGCGACACGGCAAACATCTCCAAAACGGCAGATGCGGCAGCGCTGCAGCTTAAAGCAATTTCCAAGGTGAAAAAAACCATCGGACTTTCCTCTTTGCAAAAGCCTTTGGAAGAGATTGCGCGACTGCGCCTTGAAAACCCCGAGGCAAACCTGACAGAATTGGGGCAAATGCTGACGCCCCCCATCAGCAAATCAGGAGTCAACCACCGCCTGAAAAAAATTATTTTGATGGCGCAGGATTTATAAAATACATAAAAAAGGGGAAAGCAAATATGGAGCAAATCGGAACAGTACAAAGGCTGCAGGGTAGTCAGGCAGTGATTTTGGTGCGACGGACATCTGCTTGCGGCGAAAACTGTGCCTCGTGCAAAAGCGTCTGCACAAAAACCACCATTTCGGCAATGGCAGAAAATCCCCTTGGCGCAAATGTGGGAGATGTGGTTAAAATTGAAACGGACACAAAAAGACTGATTTTTGCAGCGGTGCTTTTGTATTTTGTGCCGCTTCTTTTGGCAATGGTCTGCGCCGTGGCAGCCCAAAATTTTTCTGCAAGCAAGACGGTTGTGACAATTCTGGCGGTTGCTGTCTTTTTAGCAGCGTTTTTTGTGATGCAAAAGCAGGATAAAAGGCTGGCGCCCGTTTCCTATATAACAAAAATTATTCAAAAAAATCCTGAAAAGGTGTGATACTATGGCAATGGACGGTTTCAGCGTATGCGCGCTGACCGATGAACTGAACAAAACGCTTTTGGGCGCAAAGCCTGACAAAATTCAGCAAACAGAGGCAGACGAGCTTTTGATTTCTTTTTTTGGCGCAGGCACACAAAAAAAAGTGCGCCTTACTGCAAATGCGGCGGTGGCGCGGGTTTGTCTTACAGAGGATAAAAAGCAAAGCCCCCAGACAGCACCGCTTTTTTGCATGCTCTTGCGCAAACATTTAACGGGCGCGCGGCTGAAAGAGGTGCGCCAGCCTGATTTTGAGCGTGTGATAGAATTTGTGTTTGACGCGACGGACGAATTTGGGGAAAAATGTGAAAAACGCCTTGTGGCAGAGCTGATGGGCCGCCATTCAAACCTGATTTTAGTTGGAGCAGAGGGGCGGATAATAGACGCCATACGCCATGTGGATTTTTCTGTCAGCTCGGTGCGACAGGTGCTGCCCGGCATGCTGTATGTTTCCCCGCCGCCTCAGGACAAATTAAACCCCATGGCGTGCGACTTAAACGCTATTTTAGAGGCAATCCAAAAGGCAAACGAAACGGAAAAAATGGATAAAGTCATTTTAAACACCTTTCGGGGCGTCAGCCCCTTAATTGCAAGAGAAATCTGCCACAGGGCACTTTCTAACGGGGACAAATGCAAACAAGAGCTTTCCTACAGTGAAATCTTAGACCTTGCAACTGCATGCCAGCAGATGTTTTCAAAAGCCGCAAAGGGAGAATTTACCCCCTGCTATCTTATTGCGCAGGACACGGAAAAACCCTTTGAATTTTCCTCGATGGAGATTACGCAATACGGAAACGGCGCAAAAAAAACCACCTGCGATTCCATGTCGCAGGCAGTAGAGGAGTTTTTCGCTGAGCGGGACAAGCGCGAGCGCATGGCGCACAAAAGCGCACGGCTGGTAAAGCTTGTTGCAACCAATCTGGAGCGATGCGGCAAAAAGCTTTCTGTGCAGCTTTCTGAGCTTTCCGATACTGAAAATCAGGAGACCTATAAAAAATACGGCGAGCTTTTAACTGCCAATTTGTATCGCCTAAAACAAGGGGATAAAACAGCGGTTTTAGAGGATTTTTACGACGAAAATTGCAGGCAGATTACCATTCCCTTAGACAGCCGCATTTCCCCTGCGGACAATGCCCAGCGGTATTTTAAAAAGTACGCCAAGGCAAAGACTGCAAAGCAAGAACTGACCGCTCAGCTTGCAAAAACAAAAGCAGAGCTTTCTTATCTTTCTTCTGTTGAAGAGGCGCTTACCCTTGCAGAAACTGACCAGGATTTAGCAGAAATCAGCCAGGAGCTTTTTGAGCAGGGATACATCAAACGGACAGAGCAGAGCAAAAAGAAACAAACCGTATCAAAACCCATGGAATTTACCACAACCGACGGTTTTTGCGTTTTGGTTGGAAAAAACAACAAGCAAAACGATATGTTGACGCTCAAGCTTGCAAAAAATGCAGACCTTTGGTTTCACACCAAGGACATTCACGGCTCTCATGTGGTGTTGCGCTATGAGCACGGAAAAGAATTTTCCGATACCGCCATTTTAGAGGCAGCAACCTTGGCAGCGCGCTATTCTAAGGCGCAGCATTCCCAGAATGTACCGGTGGACTATACCCGGGTCAAGTATGTCAAAAAGCCATCCGGCGCAGCGCCCGGCATGGTGATTTATACAGATAACCAAACAGTATATGTAACGCCGTAAGGGCGGACGAAAAATGCTTATACAACTACAAAACAAAAAGGCTGTGGCAATGATTTCATTGCTACAGCCTTTTTAATATTTTTTACACTTCACGAATTGTTTTTTCTCCATATACCCGTTTCCAGTCCTTTTCAAAACCGATTAAGGTTGCATCGGTCATGGGGTGGGTAATAATGGTTTTTAAGATGTCTGCAGAAACGGTAACACTGTCACAACCGCAAAGGGCGCACTTGTGCACCTGTTCTGCTGTTTTAAAGCTGGCAGCCAGCACCTTGCAATCAAGTTTATAAGCTTTCATCTGCTCAACAATCTGGGCAACAACCTCTGTACCGTCGCCAATGATGTTGTCCAGACGATTTACATAAGGTGCCACAAAGCTTGCGCCTGCCTTTGCAGCAATTAACGCTTGGGGCGGTGTGAAGATGGCGGTCATGGTAACGCCTATGCCTAATTTTTTCAGCTCCATGGTTGCCTTCAGACCCTCTTCTGTGATGGGAATTTTAATGTAAAAAATTCCTCCCAGCTCTTGTTTTAACAGCCTTGCTTCTGCAACAATGTCCTCCGCTTTTTCCTGAACGGTTTGCACATGCAGCATTTTTTCAGGGCCGATGATGCTGCGAATTTCCTTTAAAAGCGCCCAGAAATCCGTGTTTTCCTTGGAGATAATCGTTGGATTTGTGGTTACGCCGTCTAAAGGATAAAATTCGTTACAATGTCTGATTGCATCTAAATCAGCAGTATCTAAAATATATTGCATGGAAATAGCCTCTTATCTGATAAATATTTTTGGGGATGCGGTTAGCATCCCCTTTTTGCTTTAAACATTTAATTGTCCGTCGGCTTTTTTGTAATTTTCATAGCACTGGGTATAGTCAATGGAGGCGTTTGCCTCCATCTCCAGTTTTTCGTTAAACACGGCGGTTTTAATTGATGTTGTACCAACATCAATTAACATTAAACGCGTCATTATCTCTGCTGCTGCAGGTCATAATGTACATCATAAGCTTTTTCTTCTTCTGTGAACTTATGACGGGTGTCAATCACCTTGCCATCATTCCACTTTCTGTCTTCAACGCTTTCAACAGTACCCATAACGGTAATGTTTACCTGTCTGCGACGCGCGATAACATGGTCCCAATCGATGAAGTAAACGTGTGCAAACTGTCCGCCGTCAACCACGCCGTCTTTGATTGTCATGGTTTCGCTTCTGCCGAAGAAGCAGCTTCTTAAGTGACCGTCTGTGTTCATGCTGGAGTAGTCACCGGGCTCGTTTACATATCTGCCGTACTGTGCATGGATCGGGCCGGGATGACGATACTGATGCTCTTCTGCAAAATCAGGAATCATTTTTCTCATGATGTCTAAAAGATCATGCTGCAAATATTCCAAATCAAAGCTGTCAATGTCATGAGAGCATTCCTGCACCATAACAGAGCAGGTTGTGTGGTGGGAAACGATTGCAACGGTACCGTTTTGGATGCCGGATGCTGCAACGATTTCCTTTACTTCCTTAGAAATGTCGTGGAATGTGGGGATCCAGCCTCTTGACTGTAATTCTACTTCCTTTTGATAAACTTTAAATTCCATGGTTCTTTTCTCCTTTTTATATTATATTTTTTATAAACTTATTTATTGAGACGCTCGCCAACGGCGCCACCGGGATGAATCAACGCAAATTGCTCGTTTTGATAATCCGTTTCCTCAATGAGAGCCGTCTGCAAAATGTGGAAAATCACAGCCAGCGCAGTGGAGGATGTGGTTCCCTGGGCGTTGTACTTGTCGGTTTCCCGGTTGACATATTGCTTCAGCACAACATCTGCGCCAAGCGCCAGAGGAGATTCCATATTTTCAGTTACGGTAATAACTTTTACACCCTTTGCCTTACAAATGTCCAAAATCGGTAAAAGCTCCTTGGTTTTTCCTCCGCGGGAGGCAAACACCATTACATCATCCTTTGCCAAAAAGCCGGTAGCACCATGCACCGCTTCGGCAGGGGAAATAAATCTTGCCGGTTGCTCCACGCAGCACAAAAGATGTGCAAAGTGCTGACAGATAATGCCGGAATGACCGCAACCGCAGGTACCAATGCGGGGCGCATTTTTCAAAAGCGTAATCGCCTTTTCATAAGCGTCCTCGTCGTAGTACTGCTCCATATTTTTAATACATTCTGCCTCGATGGCATAAACATTTTTAATTTGAGCCCTTGTTTCTTCTTTCATAACAAACCTCTTTTATTGATGTAATTCGTCCCAGGCGGTGCGGACGGCTTTAATCATTTCCTCTGCTAATGCCAGGGGATTTTCCGCCTTTGCAATGGCGCTGGAGCAGCCAGAGGCAGAAGATCCTGCCTTGATAATGTTATAGCAATCTTCTCCGCGGCTGATGCCGGCAGAGGGGAAAGGCTTAATATCCGGATTGATTTCGCGGATGCAGCGAATAACTTCGTCCACATACTCTTTATCAGCCGGTTTTCCTGTTCCAATCAGCTCTGTAGGCTCTGCAACCAAAATGTTGGGACCAAGCTTTGCAATGGCCTTTACCTCGTCAACACTGTCAGCGCAAACCATGGTAGCAAGACCTACCTCATCGGCGCGGCGAATGGCTTCTTCAATTTCAGCAAGTGTCAGCTTGTGTTCCGCATGGTTCAGCATTACGCCAACTGCACCTGCAGCTTTTAAAGCCTCGGGCAGTGTTCTTCCCATGCCTTTACCCACGGGGATACTGTCCATGTGCTGGGAATATACATGAATGCGCTTGGTGTTTTGTGCAATGGCATAGATTTCTGTGTCCGGCACATCCAAAATCACATCCACATCATATTTTTCAGCCAGGGCGTCCAATCCTTTTGCGATGTCTAAAAGCACCTGACCATACATATAGCACTTGGGGCCATATTCAAAAAATGGTTCTTTGATTTGGTAATTTTTGTTCATAATGATACTCCCTATGTCTGTTTTAAAAGTTTTAATGGTTAAAGATCCAATTATCTCCATCAAATATATCACAAAATTGTGTATATGTCAAGGTTTTGCCACGGAATTTGACGCTTTATTGCAATAAAAAACAAGGGACTGTAACAGTTGCTACAGTCCCTTAATCTGTATATTAGTTTTCTGATTCTGCGCCCTCGTCGCTTGCTGCATCCGGCACATATTCGCCACCGGATTCTTCCGGAGATACGGTTTGGGTATCCTCGTCTGCTTCTTCGTCAGTGCGTGCGATGGACACAACCGAAACGCCGTCAGCAAGACGCATCAGCCTTACGCCCTTGGTCAGTCTTCCGATTTTGCTGATTTCGGCTGTCCGCATGCGGATGATAATGCCCTCTGAGGTGATCAGCATTACATCGTCGTTTTCGTTTACAACCGTTATGCCGGCAATGTTGCCGGTAATATCAGAAATGCGATAGGTGGTAACACCCTTACCGCCTCTGGTCTGCACCTTATACTCGGAAAGCGGTGTTTTCTTGCCATAACCGCCCTCGGTAACAACCAGCAAATCCTCACCCTCGCTGGCAGCGCTCATGCCGATGACATAATCGTCTTTGGCAAGACGAATGCCTCTTACACCATGAGAAACTCTGCCCATGGGGCGCACATCCGACTCGCTAAAGCGGATGCACATACCGTGGTAGGTGCTCAAAATAATTTCGTCATTTCCATCAGACAAGCGTACATTAATCAGCTCGTCATCCTCTTCCAACACAATGGCAGCAAGGCCGCCTTTTCTTGCGGTGTTATAAAGCATTAAATCGGTCTTTTTTACAACGCCGTGCTTGGTGCCGAAGAACAGGTATTTACCCTCTTCAAACTCACGCAGGGTAATTGCGGCGGTGATGCGTTCTCCTACATCAAGCTGCAACAGGTTTACAATTGCCGTACCCTTTGCTTGCCTGCCTGCCTCGGGAATGTCGTACCCCTTTAGGCGATACATTTTGCCCTTGGAGGAGAAGAACAGAATATGGTCGTGGGTGCTGGTGATAAACAGCTTTTCCACAAAATCCTCTTCTCTTGTAGTGATGCCGGTAATGCCTCTTCCTCCGCGGCGTTGGGACTTGTAGGTATCCACAGGCAGCCGTTTTACATAACCGCGGTTTGTCAGGGTGATTACAACATCCTCTTCTTCAATCAAATCCTCAAGGTTGATTTCGTCTGTGTTTGCAGTGATTTCAGACAAACGCTCGTCGCCGAACTTGTCGCGGATTTCGATTAACTCTTCTTTGATGAGATTCATGAGTGCACTGCGGTCAGAAAGGAGTCTGTTAAATTCTGCAATGCTCTTTTTCAGCTCGTTATACTCTGTTTCGATTTTCTCACCATTCAGCTTTTGCAGCTGTGCCAGACGCATGTCCAAAACGCTCTGCGCCTGAATTTCAGAAAGACCAAAGCGCTCCATCAACCGCTCTTTTGCATCGTCATAGGAATTACGGATGACCTCGATGATTTCGTCAAGGTTTGCCAGAGCAATGCGCAGACCCTCTAAAATGTGCATTCTTGCTTCGGCTTTTTCCAAATCAAACCGAATTCTGCGCGTAACGATTTCCTCCTGGAAGGCAATAAAGTTTTCTAAAATTTCTTTCAAGCCCATGGTTTTGGGCTTGCCGTCTTTAATTGCCAGCATGTTTATGGAGAAGCTGTCCTGAAGTCTTGAATATTTATAAAGCTTGTTTAAAACAACTTGCGGATTTGCATCTCGTTTCAGGGAAATTTCAACGCGAATACCCACACGGTCAGAGGAGTGGTCTGCAATGTCAGACAAACCCTCAACCCGCTTGGTTTTAACCAGCTCTGCAATGCTTTCTACCAACGCTTTTTTGTTTACCTGATAGGGAAGCTCTGTGATGATGATGGCAGAGGTGCCGTCTTTGTGCTCCTCAATCTCGGTTTTTGCACGGATTAAAATCTTGCCCTTACCGGTCTCATAAGCACTGCGGATGCCGCCCAGTCCCATAATGGTTGCTTTTGTAGGGAAGTCGGGGCCTTTGATGTGCTCCATCAACTCTTCTACGGTAATATCCGGATTATCAATCTGTGCCACCACGCCGTTTAATACTTCGGTTAGGTTGTGGGGCGGAATGTTGGTTGCCATACCAACCGCAATACCGGAAGAACCATTAATTAACAGCGTGGGGATTCTGGTAGGAAGTACGGTTGGCTCCCGTCGTTTTTCGTCAAAGTTGGGTACAAAATCAACTGTATTTTTCTCAATGTTTTCCAGCATCAAGTTGGAAATCTTGCTCATTCTTGCTTCTGTGTAACGATAAGCAGCCGGGGGGTCGCCATCCACAGAACCAAAGTTACCATGTCCGTCCACTAAGGTGTAACGCATGGAAAAGTCCTGCGCAAGTCGTACCATTGCATCGTAAACAGATGCATCGCCGTGGGGATGGTATCGACCGATAACATTACCGACGGTGGTAGCAGACTTAAAAAATGGTTTGTCTGCCGTTAAATGCTCCTCGTGCATGGAATACAAAATTCTTCTGTGCACAGGCTTTAAACCGTCCCGCACATCCGGAAGCGCACGGGCAACAATAACGCTCATGGCGTAGTCAATAAATGCCTCCCGCATCCGCTTTTCAATATCCACATCCACGATGGTTTGTGTATCAAAATATTCTTCAAAATGAGAATCTTCATATTTTTTCTGTTTCGCCATTATAAATCGCCTCCCTTTGCCCTATACATCAAGATTGGTAACATACTGTGCATTTTCTTCGATAAAGATTCTTCTGGGTTCTACATCGTCGCCCATTAAAATTCTGAAAATCTCATCGGCACGGATTGCATCTTCTAATGTTACCTTCAAAAGAATTCTGTTTTTGGGGTCCATGGTGGTTTCCCACAATTCCTCGGGGTTCATTTCACCAAGACCTTTATAGCGGCTGATGTCGATTTTTGCAGATGCATCGCCGTCTTTTAATTCTTCGCTGATGCGGTCTCGTTCTTCGTCGCTGAATGCAACCAAGGTTTTTTTGCCCCGGGTCAATTTATAAAGAGGCGGTTTTGCAAGATACACATGTCCTGCTTCAATCAAAGGAGTCATAAACCGGAAGAAGAAGGTGAGAAGTAGCGTTTGAATGTGCGCACCGTCCACATCGGCATCGGCCATGATGATAACCTTGTTATACCGTAGTTTTTCTAAATTAAATTCTGTAGAAATGCCTGTGCCAAGCGCCTGAATAACGGGGGTTAGCTTATCGTTTCCGTACACCTTGTCGGCACGCACCTTTTCCACATTCAGCATCTTACCCCAAAGCGGGAGAATTGCCTGATACTTACTGTCACGACCGCTCTTTGCAGAGCCGCCTGCAGAATCACCCTCGACGATGTAAATTTCCGTCATGGAGGAGTCTTTGCTGATGCAGTCGGTGAGCTTACCGGGAAGCGTGGTGCTGGAAAGGGGCGTTTTGCGCTCTGCCTCTCTTGCCTTTCTTGCGGCCTCTCTTGCCCGGGATGCGGTAAGCGCTTTTTCAATAATGGTCTTTGCAACGGCAGGATTTTCCTCTAAGAAATATGCCAGCTTTTCACCCAAAGCAGAGGAGGTAATACCTTGTACCTCGCTGTTTCCAAGCTTGGTTTTGGTCTGTCCCTCAAACTGTGCCTCTAAAACCTTTACGGAAATAACTGCAGCCAATCCCTCGCGGGTGTCGCTACCTTCCAATTTTTTATCATTTTCTTTGATGATGTTATGCTTTTTGGCATAATCATTTAAAATACGGGTCAGAGCTGTTTTAAAGCCAGACTCGTGAGTACCGCCCTCGGTGGTGGAAATGTTGTTTGCAAAGCTGACCAAAACTTCGTTGTATGCATCTGTGTACTGCATAGCAACTTCTAAAATCACATCGTTTTGCTCTGCTTCAAAATAAATAACCTCTTCGTGCAAAGGGTTTTTGCCCTTGTTTAAGTACGCAACATATTCCTTGATACCGCCGTCGTATTTCATGTCGGCAGCTTTGCCCTCTTCCCGCTTGTCCGTTAACACAATGCGCAGACCCTTGTTTAAAAATGCCTGCTCGCGAAGACGCTTAAGTAAAATTTCAAAGTCATAAATTAAGGTTTCAAAGATTTCACCGTCGGGCTTAAATGTAACCTTTGTGCCGGTTTTATCCGTATCGCCGATGACCTTTAAAGGACCGCAGGAATGACCGCGTTCGTAGCGCTGATAGTGCACATGCGTGCCATCGGAAACCTCAACCTCTAAATATTCAGAAAGCGCGTTTACAACGGAAGCACCAACGCCGTGCAAACCGCCGGAAACTTTATATCCGCCGCCGCCGAACTTACCGCCGGCGTGCAGCACTGTGAACACAACCTCAACTGCGGGGATGCCCATTTTTGGCTGAATACCCACGGGAATACCACGCCCGTCATCCACAACCGTGATGGAGTTGTCTTCATTAATGTCTACATAAATGTTTTTACAGTATCCTGCCAGTGCCTCGTCGATACTGTTGTCCACAATCTCATAAACAAGATGATGAAGCCCTCGTTCAGAGGTTGAGCCAATGTACATACCCGGTCTTTTTCTGACCGCTTCCAGCCCCTCTAAGACTTGAATTTGGGAGCCGTCATAGCTTGAATCCACTTTAATGTCCATGATTTTCCTCCTGTTCGTCAATTACAAAAAACAAAGTGTAACATTTTTTTACATATTCAAAAAATAGCGCGAAAAATTAACTTATATTCATTATAACATAAAAATACAGAAAAAGCAAACATTTTTGCAAAAAAAAGAAATAAATCGTTTTTTGCGCGTAATTTGAAAAACAAACAAAAACACGCCCCGATTTTCCAAAGGAAAAATCGAAGCGTTTTTCGTGTTGTTTAATGGGTGGTCAATTCCGGTTGCTCTGCATCAGTGAGCAGCGCAGACTGATACTTTTCCAAAATAGAATGTTCAATGGCATCTCTTGTGTCGGAATTAATGGGATGGGCAATGTCTTTGTATTCGCCCTCAGGTGTTTTGCGGCTGGGCATGGCAACAAACAGCTTGTCTGCGCCCTCAATGACCTTAATATCGTGTACTACCAATGCGTTGTCAAAGGTAACAGACACGATTGCTTTCATTTTTGAATCCAAATTAATTTTGCGAATGCGAATATCCGTAATATCCATATGCAGTCTCCTTTAGCGAAAATGTTGTTCTTATTTTCGGTAAAACGGAAAAAATTATACATAAATTCTAAAAAAAGCTTTTATTTTTTTTGCCCTTGTTGTATAATATATTATAATAGAAGAAAGTGCCCTGCTGTACAACCGCTTCCTTAGGGCAGCAACAGGCAGAAAGGAACAACTACATGAACGAATTTGACTTGCGTTTGATAAATCCGCAAAAGCCCGTGTTTTTTGTGGGCATTGGCGGCATCAGTATGAG
>JAZPYM010000084.1:0-22410 GCA_045544215.1 Congzhengia sp. | reverse complement strand
GGCACAGTTTTTGAAAGCAAAACTGTGTCGCTTTATTCTATGATATAAAAACAAATAAAATGGTCTGGCATAATTGCCAGACCATTTATAATTCTTATTTAAAATATCTCTTTAAAAGTCCTTCTAAACCTCTACCGTGTCGAGCTTCGTCACAGATATCCAATCAGAAAGCCTTTATTTATGCGGATTTGCGAGCTCTGGGCACTAAATTTGCCCACCGTTTGCCCACAAGAATTTTTTGCCCACAGATTGTCGTTGCGTCTATTTTATGGTCTTATTATAGCATATTTTGTAGAATAATGTAAAAAAATTTAATTGCAATTTATCTTAGTTGTTCTATGATGGGGGATCAGAGATCTTCTATTTGAATATTAGCATACTCAAAACATATTTGATTAATCTTCATTTTTTATTTCTTTTGATTTCCATTCAAAATATGCTTTCAAGACTTCGGGTCCGGTTGTATTATATCGGTCAGCAATTTCCCATACGAGGTCTTGCAAAATAGGCAATCCTTTATCAAAAGGCATATTCATCTTTTTGAATTTCTCATCAAGAATTTTGATTTCGTCATTTAAAGCCACTATAAATATCCTCCTAAATCATTTTTCTTTTGTAACACCTTTAAAAGGTGTACCGTCCTGTTTAACATCCATAAATCTGCCAGTGTTAGAATCACGTTTGACCCACTGTTCGGTTTTGGGATTAAATGTCTGTGTCCTGCTCTTTACAGCACCAATTCTTCTGTTATCACCTGTCGGCGCATTTTTTGCCATTTTCATTCACCTCCTTTTTTTAAAAGTGTTTTAAATTATTCTTTTCTAAGTACGATAATATAGGATTATCAATTGTTTCCGGTTCTTCTACCATTTGTCTGACCTGCTGTGTAATTTGATTCCTATATGTGTCTAAAGAAGGAATTAAGGTATAAATGCTAGAATCGTCTATTATTATAGTTCTAAAATCATTTATATCAAATGGAATAGAATCACTTTTCCTAATAATATGAACAGTTGGTTTTCCCGTAGAGTGTCTTAACGACAATTCATAAAACACATTTGGATTATGAAAGGATAAGTCACATACAACAAGAGCAGAGTTGACGATATAATCAATTATTTGATTTGTTATCATACCAGCTTTGCCAATACTATCAGCTCTTATAACTTTATATCCAAATTCTTCTAATGCCGGAGATATGATACTTTCCAAGAATAAATCAGAATGTAGCCTTTCCTCTGACTGTTCTTTGCCAATAGGAGAAATATAAAAACAAGTCTTATCCCAATTTGTTCCATTTATAGGCTCTGACAAAACATTGCAATGGGAATTATTGTCATTTTGAGTATTGCATGCATCGTTATCTGCAGGCGTGTTTTGTTCTAACTCTTCAAGAACTTGTTCTATTGGGATTACACGTTCAGCCCCGGATAGAACTTTAATTATTCCCACAAATCTTGCATTTACAATGAAAAGTTCTGCTCCATCATCTCTATATGCCTCATCTAAACCTAACTCAGCCAACGAATCCATCAGCACAGATTTGACCGGAAGCTTTGAATTTTTATATTTTTCATACAACCCATTAAAGTATTCATTATTACAAATTATCATCTTAAATCGTGACTTTATTTTTTTGTATTCACTTTCATCAGGATTGAATGCAATATATCCATCGTCTGTAAGCTCGATATATTCCGATTGGGTTCCGCCTTTTGTGAAACCATATTTTGATGCTGCTGTAATTAGCGTTCGGCTCGGTCCACTTTCTGGAGCTTTTCCCATTTGATCAAACAAAGTTAATCTTCGTATGTTTTGTCCAGAAGCGTATTTCCAAATACTTTCAGGGATTATAGTACATTCCTCCGCTGACATGGATGCAAAAGGCATGTTTCTTCTTGATTTTCCTTTTTTTACTGTTTCCTTTGTAATTTCAGAACTCATATTTCCTCCTTTAAAAACTTATTTAGCTTCATTCCATTTTCTTAATCGTTTGGTCAACATAAACACCGATGTGCATGAACGCCAATCCGAAAAGTTTTTACCCGAATTAAGCTCATGGTATTCATACCCTCTCTTAGCACATTCCTCTGCTACTTCAATATCAAGAGTTTGTAACTTTTCACATACTCTTTCTACTATTGCGCTGCTCTTATCATATTCAACACCAAATTGTTTACTTATCATTTCATTCAGACGCCTTCTACCGATTGGTCCCGTCTTTTTTGAAAAGTATAAGGTAAACCAATATTCTATTGCCTCGTTTGAAAAAGCACAATTTATCTTCGGATATCTTGACACTTTTCTTATGGCTTCATCGAAATCTTCGAAATCGTCCTTATCGAATACACACCATAATTCATCATAAGAATCCTGCAATGAAATTGCTTCATCAACAACTGCAATAGGATTACTACGTTTACAGGTTGTTACCTTTACAGTAACATTCTTCAACCCGTCTTTATGCTTTTCTTTAAACTTATTAAAATATATTTCTTCTGTTTGACCACCGCATAGTATTAACACCCGGTCTCTCAGTTGACGTTTGGGGGCTTTTCTTTGGTATTTACTCATTCAGCAACACCCTCCTAAACATCCATTTTAGAATCTTTAATGTTAGGCAAAGCACCATAAGCACCAAGAAGGTACTGTTTTAGTATTTTGCTATCCTTTCTAACACCGGTGAAGTCACATAAGCAATACAAATCACTTACACCATATTCGTTTTTCTCTAGGAAACAAATTTGATCTCTTCTTATATCTTCATCTAGAAGTGTAACGTCGTGCGTATTACAAATAAGTTGCGCGTTTTTGGGATTTTGACTTATGGAATTAAACATCATTACCAAATGCCTAACTAATGCCGGATGAAGTCTTGCATCAATTTCGTCAATCAATACAACGCTACCATTGTTAATTGCAGAAATAATCGGTCCAGCGATTTCAAACAATTTTCTTGTTCCTGCAGACTCAAGTTCAAATCCAAAATCATCCATCACATAATTTTCCCAATTTTCATCGTAAACTTTTTGCTTGATTTTTAAGTCCACATCTCTAGCCTTAAATGTACCTTTGAGTTTGTCTTTATAGCTTTTTTTCAATGCTGACATCAAGAATTCGTTTAATTCAGAATCAGTAACTTCTAATTCAAAGTCTTCAATCTTTATTCCAACATTTTGCATTAAATTAATAATTTTTTCTTTAGCATCATCGTTGTGTTCCATATAGTTTACAGTAGCAGTTAGAAGTTGTCTGGTATTATCTGCATCAAATATTTGAATGTCATCAAACCATTTATAGATTTTCATTGCCATTTCATTATTACAGAAGTTAGCCCATGATAAGAATAAAACATCTTCTCTTGTATTTTTAATTACATGTTCAACGTTTTTGAAATCTTTAGTATTAAGTTTAATTGTTTCAAATCCACTACCAGAACGTGTAAACACATGTGTGGTTCTCTGTGATTTCTTATCAAGATACTCATTTGTTATTTTATTATTTAAAATAGAAAAACCATAATCATACAATACATCCTCTATAATAAATGAAATTGAAAACTTAACCGGTTTTTCCCTAGATGATTTATTAAACAAGAAATAATTAATATTTGAAATCATCCTGGTTTGCACATCCAATTCAGATGTAACAACATCTTTCATAAAAGACAGAGCTTTGATAAAGTTTGTTTTTCCGCTACCATTTGCACCATACATCAAGCAGCTTTTCAGCAATTCACCATGAGGTGTAGTAAATGTATTAAGTTCTCTATATCTATTGTCACTTTTGCTAACGGTCATAGCAAATTCTGTATTATTATAAAATGATGCAAAATTTTCAAAAGTAAATCCTACTAACATTTTAAATTCCTCCAATCTTAATTCTATTAGTATTATACACTCAAAAATTCATTTTGTCAATACTTATTTTATAAATTTGCATTTTTTTCACAAATTTGTAGTTTAAGAATGCACATTTGACATATTTAATATACTAAATCCTTATCTTTTCATCAATCGCCATCCTTGCCATGTCTGCCATATGCCCGGTTATGTGTGTATAATACTTCAATGTGAATTCGAGTTTTGAGTGCCCTAACATTTCTTGCACATATCTTGGACTTATGCCGCTTTCTGCCAATATAGTCGCATATGTATGGCGAAGATTATGAAATTTGAATGGTATATGCAAATCATCTCTTATTATTCTTGCCAAAAACTTAATGCTGTTATGTGTTAGCATTTCGCCATTTTCTTTTACATTGATTAAATCGTTTACCTCAATATAGTTTTCTTTATTTCTATGAAGTCTCTCGGTGACGAAATTTCTTTTATATCCGTCACCGTAGAGCTTCCTATTTTTCTTCTGTTCTTCTTTTAACTCTTCCAGAAATTTCACAAAGTTATCAGATATATTTATTGTTCTGTATGAGTTTTTAGTTTTAAGTGGACAGAAGCACCATTTTCTATCCTGATACAAAAGCTGTTTATTAACACTTATGGTTTTCTTTTCAAAATTAACATCTTTCCATCTGAGTCCCATACATTCACTTTCTCTAAGTCCGGTATTAAGCGCAATATAAAACGATATTCTTACATTTGTGCTTTCAAGTCGTTTATACATAAGAGATAATTCTTCAGGCGAATAGACTTTAATTTCTCCCACATGTCTCGGATCGGGAGGTGGTATTACATCATCAAATATATTGTGCTTCATATATCTTTTTCTGTGGGCATAATCAAAAATGCATTTTAGTGTTTTGAACAACCCTTTTACAAATTCCTCGCTGTATTTTTCGCTCTTTTCATTTACAAATCTCTCAAGTGCCTTTCGCGTAACTGCATACATATAAAAATCACCAAATGCAGGCTTAAAATGATTCCGATACATAGAATCATACTTTTTAAGAGTTGCGTAAGCTCTTGTTAGTTTACCCTCAAGTTCAATAAACTCTTCATAAACCTCATTAAAGGTTATCTTCTTGTTTTCAGGATAAACACCCGTTTCCTCATAGTCATTTACAAACTTCGTTAGTGCAAGTTCTGCATCCTTTTTAGTTTTGAAACCGCCTTTTTCGATTTGTTTGTTCTGACCGTCAATTGTGCTCACATACACCCGATACGACCATGTTTTTCCCTTTCTTCTGATACTTCCTTTCATAAAAAATCCTCCTGTAATGTATTAAGGTTTCCCTTATTCACATTATACAGAAAGCTAAAAAACCTTGATATAACTGTATTTGAAAGCAAAACAAGGGAAGACACAAGAAAATTCATCTTAAAAATTTCTTTCCCTTGTCTATCCCTTATTTACCCTTAAATTATCGTTTTTCAACGCAAAAATTCACCGTAGTTTCATGACCAGGAAGTACACGAAACGTTCGCATCACAAAACCGCATAAAAACAGAGGCCAAGGAAACCTCAACCTCTGTATCAAATCGTATTTATTTGTATCTAATCTTATTTAAAATATCTCTTTAAAAGACCTTCGAGACCACGACCGTGCCGTGCTTCGTCGCGCGCCATTTCATGCACGGTATCATGGATTGCGTCAAGCCCATTTTTCTTTGCGCAAGCTGCCAAATCAAACTTTCCTGCGGTTGCGCCGTATTCACAATCTACTCTCCATGCAAGGTTGTCTTTTGTAGTTGCTTTCATGTTGGGCTCTAAGTCTTCGCCCAAAAGTTCTGCAAACTTTGCAGCATGCTCTGCTTCTTCGTAAGCTGCCTTTTCCCAGTAAAGACCAACCTCAGGATAACCCTCTCTGTGCGCAATGCGCGCCATGCAAAGATACATGCCAACTTCGGCACATTCGCCGTTAAAGTTTGCCATCAGTTGTTCAAAGATAAATTTCTTGTCTTCTTCCGAAATATCAGGGTTGTTTTTTACCGTTTTGCCATAAACGCCATATTCATGTTCAGCAGCAAGCGCTGCGCCCTCTTCCATCACCTTAAATTTAGAGCCCTCCACCTTGCAAACAGGGCAGAATTCCGGGGCTGCTTCACCCTCGTGAACATAACCGCATACAGGACATACAAATTTTTTCATTTCAATTACCTCCGTTGTTAATATAGTTTTAAATAATATGATAATCAAAAATATTTATGCACGCTTTTCTTGATTTGCGCCGCAACGACTGCAGGTACCGTAAACAAATAACTGATACCCCTCAACAGAAAAGGCTGCATCCATCTGCTCCTCTAAAAAGGATTGAGGCAGACGAAAAAACAAGTCAGACACACCACCACAGGTGGTACAGACAAAATGCTGGTGGTCCGAAACATCTGCATCATAATGGTCTTGCTTGTCCCCGACAGAAAGGCGAACAACTTGCCCCATCTGGCAAAGCATCCCTAAGTTACGATACACTGTTGCCAAGCTTAAATTCGGCAAGGATAGCTTCAGGTCAGCATAAATCTGTTCCGCAGTAGGATGTTTTTTTGAACTTTTTAGGTAATTCAGAACCGACTCCCTTTGTTTTGAAAAGTTCATTTTCTCCTCCAAGAACTGATAATGATTATTATTTTCGTTTTTTATTATAGCCTATTTAAAAAGATTTGTCAAGCTTTTTTTGAAAATATATTGAAAAATATATTTTTTTCTGCTATAATGGATGCAATTCTATTAAACTTTTTTTATAAACCAAGGAGTGTAAGCGCGTGCAATTACCAATCTTTTTATCCAAAAAACAAAATCAACATGTTTTATCTAATGCTGGTTTAATTACAAAAAGTTCAGACCCTGCCCTGTCAGAGTCTTTAAAATCTGCAAGAACCAATTTAATATACGCTTTAGCAAACACAGACAACGAAAAATGCGTGCTGGTAACCTCTGCTTTGGCTGCCGAAGGGAAAACCACCACCTGCATCAATTTGGCAGTTTCCATGGCGCAGACAGAATCCCGCGTATTACTGATTGATGCAGATCTTCGTCGCCCCAGAACCCACACCTATCTGGAGTTGCAAAACAAGGCAGGCCTGGGAAACTATTTGGGTGGCTTTTGCGACTTAGAATCCATAATCAATCGCATCGAAGAGCTTAACATTGATTATATTTCTGCCGGGGACCTGCCTCCCAACCCTTCGGAGCTATTATCTTCCAAAAAATTTAAAGCCTTTCTTGACACCATCAAAGAGCATTATGACTACATTTTCTTTGATGCCCCACCGGTAAATGCAGTTGCCGATACTAATGAGTTGGCGCATAAAATCAAAAATGTTGTATTTATTTGCAAATGCGGCATCAGCATCACTTCGGAGATTGAAAAAGCCCTTGCAACACTGAAGTTTTCAGAAGCAAAGGTCCTTGGCTTTATTGTCATTGAAGCAGAATCAAAAAAGAAAAAGAAAGAATATTCTAACTATTATATCTATGAATAAAATAATAAAATGAGGTCTGCGCTATGAGATATATTGACTTTCATACGCATATTGTTCCAAAAATGGATGACGGGGCGCAAACAATGGAGGAATCGCTTCGCATGCTTTTGACTGCAAAGGCTAGCGGCGCAGATGCCGTTGTTTTGTCCCCGCACTTTTTAAATCAGGAATCCATTTATGATTTTTGTCGCCTGCGGGACCAAAAAATTGCCGATTTGAAAAAAGAAATGGCAAAAACAGGCGACCAATACCCTGCGCTGCTTGCTGGTGCGGAGGTTTATTTGGGATGCACATTGTCGGAAGTAGACGACATAGAAAATCTTTGTATCGAAGGCACAAACACCATTCTTTTAGAACTTCCTTACCCTTTCTGGAACAAGTGGCACATCCAGGAAGTGTACCATTTGATTGCCCGCCGAAATTTAACGCCGGTTATGGCGCATATCGAGCGATATTTAAAAAGTCCCAAGGATATTGAAAAGCTGGACCGCTTAATTTCTGTGGGGGCAAAATTCCAGGTAAATGCATCTTCATTTCTTACTTTTTCCGGCAGACGCGTGATAAAGGCGCTGGCGCAGCAAGGCTTGATTGCCGCCATCGGCTCGGATTGTCACGACGAACGGTATCGTACTGCCGATCTTACCCGTCCCTTATGCAAAATGGAAAAGCAATTTGGCGATGGTTTTTTTCAATATGTTTTCAACGAATCCCACACCTTGATAAACTAATTCATTGATATAAAAATCTCTTTGATGTTAGGAGAAAAGCACAATGAAACTAAAAGAAGTGCAACAAACTTTAAACGCATTGGTGGTTACTGCGCCTCCCAATTGGGAAAATGCAGAGGTTTCCACCGCATTTGGCAGTGATTTAATGAGCGATGTGCTGGCTTTTGTAAAAACTCAGGCATTGCTATTAACCGGACTGGTCAATCCCCAGGTAATCCGCACTGCCGAAATGATGGATATCAAAGTCATCGTCTTTGTCCGCGGCAAGGTCCCCGGCGAAGATGTGGTTTCGCTGGCTGAAAAATTGGGTATGACCATTCTTGCCACAGATGCAACACTGTATGTCGCTTCCGGCATGCTTTATGCAAAAGGTCTGTCCGGCGAGGAGGGCGTAGAAAAATGCCACAAAATTTAACCATTCATTACGACATTGACGGCACAGATTTTTCTGTTGCAGGGCAAGCGTCCAGCAACTTAAAAAAAGTGCTGCAGCAGCTTGGTGTTGCCCCAGGAATCATTCGAAAAGCAGCCATTTCTATGTATGAAGGCGAAATTAACACCGTGATTCACGGAAAAGGCGGCACGGCAGATGTAGAAATTTCCCCCAAGCAGCTGACCATTACCTTCAAGGACCACGGGCCTGGCATTCAGGACATTCAGCAAGCAATGCAGGAGGGCTTTTCCACTGCAACAGAAGAAGCACGGGCAATGGGCTTTGGCGCTGGCATGGGGCTTCCCAATATGAAAAAATATTCCGACGAGCTTAACATTTCCTCTCAGGTAGGTGTGGGCACAACCGTCGAAATTGTTATTTTGTTAGCTTAGAATCAGTTGCACCATTTGGCAGGAGGTGTTACATATGGAAACAGAAAAGGAAACATTGTATCATTCTGTTACCCTTGACAAGGAAAAATGCAAGGGCTGCACCGCATGTCTAAAACGCTGCCCCACAGAAGCCATTCGCATCCGCGACGGCAAGGCAGAAATCATTAAGGAACGGTGCATTGATTGTGGCGAATGCATTATCGTTTGCCCCTATCATGCAAAAAAGGCCGTAACAGATTCCTTTGCGCGCCTTTCTGATTTTGCGTATAACATTGCATTACCTGCTCCTGCTCTATACGGGCAATTTCACAATTTAAAGGATATCAGCCAGATTTTAAGAGGGCTGTTGGCCATTGGTTTTGACGATGTATTTGAAACCGCCAAAGCAACGGAAGCAATTACAGCATACAGTAAACAATTGCTGGAGGCCGGCACTTTAGAAAAGCCGGTTATCAACTCCGCTTGCCCCGCGGTTGTTCGCCTAATTACCGTACGATTTCCCAATTTAATTTCTCATATTCTGCCCATCATTGCACCGGTAGAGGCTGCCGCTATATACGCACGAAAAAAAGCGGCAGAGCAAACAGGCATTGAACCCTCCCGCATTGGTGTGTTTTTCATTTCCCCTTGCGCTGCAAAAGCAACTACCATCCATAATCCCATTGGACTTTCTGCTTCTCCTATTAGCGGTGTGTTGTCCATACAGGATGTATACATGCGGTTGCTTCCCGTTTTAAAACAGCAGGCAGAGGGAAAAGACATCAGCACCTCTTCTCTTGAGGGCATCAACTGGGCACGCAGCGGCGGCGAAATTAAGGCGCTGCACGCAGGGCGTTGTTTGTCGGTTGATGGGATTGACAACATTATTGCACTTTTAGAAAAAATTGAAGACGATGAAACCCTGGATATTGATTTTATAGAGGCACTTTCCTGCGAAGGGGGTTGCGTCAGCGGTCCGCTGACTGCAGAAAACGGCTATGTTGCCAAAATGCGCGTTGTAGAACTTGGCAAAGCGCAAAAGAAAAAAAACATGCCCCAAACGCCTATGGAAATTACAAATGAAGCGCTTTCCTGGGACACACCGGTGTTGTATCGGGATGTTTTCCATCTGGATAAGGATTTTGCCGTTGCCATGCAAAAAATGGAACAGATTGCAAAAATCTACGAACACCTGCCCCAGACCGATTGCGGCTCCTGCGGTGCTCCCACCTGTAAATGCTTGGCAGAGGATATTGTGCAGGGCATTGCACAGGAAACAGATTGTATTCATAAAATGCGGGAGCAATTTTCAAAGCTTTCCAAGGAACAATAATATTTTTTGAAGAAAGGATGATGCGCAATGCTGGTTTCCAAACTGAAAGAAGCACTGTCTTTAGAGCCCGTCACCACTTGTGAAATGGAACAAAATGTTACAACCTGCTATATTGGTGATATGCTCAGCGTGGTAATGGCAAAAGCCCCGGAGGGTGCTGCCTGGTTGACGGTGCAATCGAATATAAACATTGTGGCAGTTGCCTCACTGACCGGTATCGCGTGTATTATTGTTGTTGAGGGTATGGAGCCGGAGGAGGCAACCATCAAAAAAGCAGAGGAGCAGGGCATTCCTATTTTTAAATTTAGCGGCACAGCTTATTCTCTTGCCTGCAAAATACAGGAGCTTTTATGAAATGCTTTTGTGACCTGCACCTGCATTCTGCCCTATCTCCCTGCGGGGACAACGATATGACCCCTAACAACATTGTGAATATGGCTATGCTTTGCGGTTTAAACATCATTGCCATCACCGACCACAACAGCATTGGAAATGTAAAAGCAGCAATGGCCGTTGCAGAGCAGCTTCCTGTCACGGTGGTTCCCGGCATGGAACTGGAAACGGCGGAGGAGGCACATTTTATCTGTCTGTTTCCCACCTTTTGTGCAGCCCAGGCCTTTTCAGATTGGCTGACTCCACATTTGATGACGGTTAAAAACCGCCCGGACCTATTCGGTCAGCAGCTTTATTTAGATGCACAAGATGTAATAACAGGCGAGGAAGAACGCCTTTTGGTTACTGCAACGCGTTGCTCTATTTATGACGCCGCACCTATAGTGCGCTCCCTTGGAGGAACGATATTTCCCTCCCATGTGGATAAAAACGCCTATAGCATCATCACAAGTCTTGGTACAATTCCGGAAGATTTGGGCTTTACCACGGTGGAGCTTTCCAAAAACATTTCCAAAGAGGCGGCGCTGGAAAAATTTCCATATCTTGCAAACTATCGCTTAATAACCAATTCTGATTCTCATTATTTAGATAGCTTTTACGAAAAGGAAAATCCCTTAGAATTAAAAGCACCTACCGCAGAAGCGTTAATACAATTTCTATCAACCAAAAAATAAGCTGTGGCTAAGCCACAGCTTATTTTTATTATTTTGTAATTCTCATTATGCTTGCCAAAGGTTTTACATTCGACAAGCTGTCGCAAACCATAATTTTAATATAATGTCCCGCTGTTTTGGGAAGCAATCCGGTAATATCAACCTGATTTTTCTCATGATTTCGACCACTCCAAATAAATGCATATTTGCTTTCATTTTATACCGTCATTTTATGTTGTCAAATAAAAAGGGAGGCTATATAGCCTCCCTTTTTATTCACCTTTTATCTTGAGAATGGATTTTAAAATACCGGTTATCATCTTAGGAAATTGCCAAACAACCACCTTCATAAAACATCGCTCCTTTCTATCTGTGATGCTATATGTAACTCACCAAAAAGTCTATCCGCACAATTTACAAATTGCAACAAATAAAAGGAGCACGCCCTCCACCACCACTAAACAAATGGGCGGAAGCAAAAGACCGGCAAAAATACCAAGACAAAACGCACCGCAAATCAGTGCCCAGATTCTGTATTTCAATCGCATGGCTCTGCCTCCTTGTTTCCTTTACTACATCATATGAAGGCGCACCAAAAGTGTGATTTTATTTTACATATTTTCTGATATTTTACAAACCGCGACCGTCAAATCATCATAAGCAACCCCGTCAGTATGAGAAAGGGCAGCACTTAAAATCATATCTGCAAGCATTTTGGGGCTTCCGGAAAAGTCTTTGGAAAGGGCAAAAATTTCATTTCCGTCAGGGGTATCCAAAATGTCCGTAACCCCGTCTGATGCCATAACCAGATAATCTCCCGCTTTCATATAGCGCATGTCATAGTCCGGAGAAATCGCGTGTACCAGCCCTGCAGGAAGAGAGGAAGCATAGATGGTTTCATTGTCGTCATTGGTTTTGATATAAGAATTTGCCGCACCGGTTTTCACAAACTCCATTGCGCCTGTGTAAAGATTTAAAATGCACAAATCAATGGTGGCAAAGGTATCCTTGTCGGCATTCATCATCAAAATATTATTAATCATCCGCACACAAGTTTCCTTGTCAAAACCGGCAACCAACAGGTTTTTAGCAAGCTGTGCCGTAACAGAGCTTTGAAAATGTGCACCTTCCCCGCTGCCCATTCCGTCAGATAAAACAATGGCGTGCTTGCCGTTTCCGCAATCAAAGGAAAGGGCAACATCCCCACTGCCGTTTGAGTGGGTGCGAGTAACATTTGCAATGGCAATATCGGTTGCATAACGAGTTTGCTGCGAAAACTTCAAATGACAAACATCCTCACTGCATTCCCTGCTCTCCCGCAGCATCGGCACCTCCAAAACCTCTGACACCGCTGCTGCTACAGAAGTAGCACAAACCAGTTCCTGTCCGCAATTTACCTTCTCCATGGTAACCGTAAAGCCATCCCCGCTATGTACTGTAATTTTATCTGCCGCAATGCCGCGTCTGTCCAGTGCTGCCGCAATTTTCTTTTCAAGCTCAGGCTCGCAATGCATCTGGTCGGAAAGAACGGTCTGCATGTTTTTCAAAATCATGGAGATATTTTGAAACTGCTCTGCCACAAGTCGTTTGCTTTCCATTACTCTTCCAGCCCACATCCGTGTAATTTTATACGCCTCATATTGCTTGCACAGTTCTCCTAAAAATACTTCGCTTCGAATACACATTTCCACAAATTCCTTGGGCGCATCATGTTTATGAATGGTATTTTTTTGCTCCAAAGTACGATACATGGTGTTCATGCAGGCAAGGGTTTCTGCCCTGCCTTTTTCCCAGCAAAACTTACAAAGCGTACATTGTCTGCATACCGCATTTGCGGTGTTGTCAAACACCACACCATGTCCTTCGCCCCCTTGCTCCAGCAAGGTGTCTAACACATCGCGAAAAATCACGCTCACCGAATCCACTGCATCAATGGTTTGTGTCATTTTGCTTTCCACCGCCTGACAAATCCGCTCTCCTGCCATGGCTTCTTCTTTCATCTTTGCAGCGCTAATGCCAATGGTATCTAATAACCGGTCAGGAACAAAAAGTAGGATCAGTGTCCCTAAAGCCACATAGGATACCGCTACAACGCCGCTGGATTCAGGACACAAAAATACCGTGGACAAAAAGCTTGCAAAAGCAAAGGCCACTGCCGTTCCCAGTTTTCCAAACCGTTTTGAAAATCCGGCAGCAAATGAGGACAGACAATAAACACAAACTGTTTGCGTCGGATAACTGCCGGCAACACCCAGGCAAAGTCCTAAAACTGTACCGGCAGGGCAGGATATGGCAAACCCGCCGGATGCACTCAATCCCAAAATAACCGTAATGGCAAGCACATGTGCTAAGGGAAGCAAATTTTCCATCAGCGCCACGCTGAATACCAGAGCACCACACAAAAGCACAAAGCTTGCTACCTCAACCGGCTCAAACAATTTGCGCCTTGTGCCTGTCCTGATAAATATCGATGCCTTGTCAAAGGCAAAATAGGAAAGAAACCCGCCGCCGCTCTCTGCCAAAAGCATTAACGCGTCATAGGCAAAAAAACCCTCTGCTACCACATAAATCATACCGTTTAAAAAAAGCGCACCGGCACAGACAAACGCAGGCAGCATCTTTTTCCCTGCAAGCTCTTTTGAAAAAATAGAGCAAATGGTACAGACAATCAGCACCGCACCGCCATATTTAAAGGCGAAAGTGCCGTAACCGGCAGAAAGGACGCCTAAAAAAGCGCTGACCACATAGGCAGGGCGACGCCGTCTTAAAAAAACCGCAGTGAAATACGCCACCCCAAAAGGCGACACTAAATAGCCCTGAAAACAAATTCTGGATAAAAGCATTAAAAATACATGCTCTATCATTTCCACCTTTCCTAATTTTGCAAACAGCGATTGGATGCTTGTCCCCCGAAAAAGCGTAATGGGACGGGTATTGGTGCTGAGTTCTTGTTTCATCTTATGTATGCCTCCAAATATTAGTTTTTTCCATTATATACCAATTAACTTGAAAAAAATGTAAATATTTGGCAAAAAGATAAAAAAATATTTCGACATCATTCATCATTTTTTGTAAAATTACAAAAAAAGAAGCTGCACACACGCTGCAGCTTCTGTTGCGCCTTTCATTTATTTTACATAAGACAACGGATTTTGCGCTGTACCGTCCTTTCGAATTTCAAAGTGTAAATGAGGACCGGTGCTTCTTCCGGTGTTTCCCACGCGACCAATTAAATCGCCCTTTGCCACCACATCTCCCTCCGACACCAAAAGTGAAGAGCAATGAGCATAAAAAGTTATATATCCGTTTCCATGGTCGATGGTAATCAATTTTCCATATCCGTTATTTTTATGTGCAGACTCTGTCACAACACCGTTGTCTGCCGCATAGATTGGTGTTCCTTCTTTTGCCGCCAAATCGATGCCTGCATGGGTTCTGCCCCAGCGCGAACCAAATTTTGATGTTAGCGTTCCGCTGGTAGGCATAACAAATGTTCCTGTTCCAACAGAGGCGGGCGCCTTCTTGGTTCCCACACGCTGCACCTGGGTTTTTGGCTGTCTTAGAATCGTATCCTGCAATATGGATTCCTCTGTGACAACGCCATCAATTTTTGTAACATATGCCTCATAAAATTTCAGCCCGTTTTTTCCTTTTTTATCAATCTGCGTTTTCCCGCTATATAGTCCTGCATCCTCCTGGGAGGTAATTTCAAAAGGAATTTCAAACTCGCCCTTGACATGCTCCACCGTTTTAATGGAAAACATAGGCTCGTTGGTATAAATGGTCAATGTCTGTCCTGCAAGAATCTCTGCCTGCTGGTCGCTTTCTGCAAAAACCACAGCATCCGGCAAAACGCCATACTGTGCAGCAACAGAATCAATGGTTTCGCCCTCTGCCACCGTGTGATTGATGGTTTTTCCCGCCGAAAACATTGCATACACGCTTTCTGCATCCTTTACAGAGGAATTAAGTACAAGTGTTTTGCTAACGATAACTTCGCCTACAAACTCTGCGGTGATATTGTCCGCACCCTGGGTTTGCTCCGCCAGATATCTGGATAAAACGGCATCTGCCTCCTCCTGGGAAGCAAGCGCTGCAATCAGCGTGCCGTTGTAAGAAATGCCAAACGCCTCTATCATTTCTTCGGAAATAGATTTTAAATTTTCTGCCAACTCTTCTTTTTCGGTAAATTCATCTTTTTTTACCAGTTCAACATGAAAGGTTTCTTCTCCACTGACCTCAAATTCTGCATCAGAAATATCCTTAACCTCTGTTTTAACTTCATCCAATACCTGATAATATTCCGTTTTTGTTGCAACCGTGCCCACCACAGTGTCTTCCACAACAACTGTGTAGCCCACGGAATAGGAAGATGCCAACACCGTAAAGGTTGTCAGGCTGAGAACCGCTGCACAAACGCCTGCAATCATCTTCCACCTTTTTATATTGCGTTTCATACTGTTTTTCTTCGTTCCTTTTATATTGTATAAATTTTCGATTGTGTGTATACCATCTTGCTTATGTGTGCTGTAATACTTTTTCGGCACGGAGGATATTTTTGTAACCCGCGCACGATCCTGATAATACATAATACCAATTCTCCCTCGCTTTGTCCTTACACAATCATTCTATGTAATAATAACAAAATTATTACAAAGTTGTTAAATATAATATACAATATATTAAGCAAGTTGTCAAGGACAATTTTGTAAATTAATTATGAATATCCTTATTTTAAGCCATTTTTTTGCTTTTTCTTTGAAAAATCACATACGATTTTGGTGGAATTTTTTTCGTTTTGTGGTAATTTTGAAAGCTATTGCTTTCAAAAATTGTTACAAAATCAGACGAAAATTTCATATTTTCTTCATAATCCCCCAAATTCATGACAAAAAACAAATTGTCCCGACACAACAAAACAGTATGAGCACCCGCGGCATATACACTGCAATCCGCTTGAAATGCCTGCCTGTAGGTGCTGCGGAGGGTTCCCAAGGTCTGAAAATGCAAAAGCAGCTGGTTATCCTCCTTGCCGTAAGGATATCCCATGCGACAATAGGGGTCATGAAAACCACACAGTCCCACCTCGTCCCCATAGAATGTGCAGGGAATACCGGGAAGTGCGAATTGCAAAAAGGATGCCGCCATTAAATTTTGCTTGCCACGGGAATATTCTTCCTCTGTCAATTGATACGCAGCCGCATCCTTATGCTCTACATGCTTTTTAACGCCCAGCACATTTAAAATCCGCGATGTATCATGGGAGGAAAGCAAGTTCATCAAACAATCCAGCGACGGTTTTGGATAATGCTCCATCAGCTCTTTAATACGACTGCAAAAAAGCGGCGCATCTGCCGAAAGAACATACTCTATAATTGCTGTGCGCCAGGGATAATTCATCACGCTGTCCAGCTGTTTTCCAAGCAAATACCGTCTGCGCTCTCCATAGGCAAATTTGTTGGTAGCGTCCTCCCACACCTCTCCTATAATCAGCGCTTGGTCGTCTGTTGCCTTTACACGCCTGCGCAGCGCATCCAAAAATGCATCCGGCAGTTCATCTGCCACATCCAGCCGCCAGCCCCCTGCTCCCAAGGATTGCCAATAGGACAAAACCCCTTGTTCTCCTGTAATAAATTCCAAATAGTCCGGCTGCGTTTCTTTCACATTGGGTAGCGTATCAAACCCCCACCAACAATCGTATTTTCCGGGCGCATAAAACTGATACCAATCATAATAGGGAGATGCCTTTCCCTGATATGCACCCACAGAATCGTAGTTTTTAAATTTATTAAAATACACACTGTCTGCACCGGTGTGGCTGAACACGCCATCTAACACCACCCGAATACCACAGCTCTTGCACGCCTTGCAAAGCCGCGCAAAATCCTCATTTGTGCCTAAATATCCATCTACTTTTGTATAGTCTGCGGTGCTGTAGCGATGGTTTTCCGGACTTTCAAAAATTGGGTTTAAATAAAGCACCGTCACCCCCAGCTCGCTAAGATAATCCAGCCGCTCCAAAATTCCCTGCAAATTCCCGCAAAAAAAATCGTTTCCTTTATAAGCCGGATTGTCATAGATAAAATCCGGCACATCAAACCAATTTTCATGAACTTTTCGTTCTTGTTTTACAGGCGGCAGCATATAATTTGCACTACGGGCAAAGCGGTCCGGAAAAATTTGATACATTACGCCGCCCTTTGCCCAATCCGGTGTATGAAAGTCTTTATCATAAACCGTAAGCTGCCATTCAGGAAGCCAATCTTCAATTTCGGCATTCCCCTGTTTGTTGCCGCAAAAACGCACACCCTCCGGGCAGGTAAACTCAAACCGATAAAAATAAAGCCCCGCCTCTGAAAAAGCGTGACAACAAGAAAAACGCAAATACGGTCCTTTAGTGCAAAGTTGCATCATGGGGATGGCAACGCCTTGCGCCTCTTCATCCCTACGACAAATGAAAAATACTTCCTTTGGCAATTCACTTTTTAAAATATCTACACAAAAGGTGCATGCCTCCTGCGTTTTTAACGCGCCAAAGAGCGATTTATACACACGATTTTGGGATTGATAAAGAATGCGTTTCATTTTGTTTCCTCCCGATTGGGTAAATATTATGCGAAAAAGAATACCACTATTCCCACATATTTTAAAAAATTACTTTTATTTTAAGCCCATTTTAGCCATACTATGCAATATATGTAACAAGATGTGATACGAAAGTAAAAAAGGAGTGAGCACCATGCAGGAAAACGACAACAACATGGCAGAATACTTATTTCACGAGGGAAATAACTTTTGTGCTTATGATTATTTTGGCGCCCATTTTATAGACGACACCACTTGTGTATTTCGGGTGTGGGCACCAAACGCGACAAAAGTGTTTGTAACAGGAGATTTTTGCAACTGGCAAGAAGGCCAAAACGAAGCACACAGAATTACAAAAGGCGGTATTTTTGAATGTGTGGTTTGCGGCGTTTCTGAATTTGATTCCTACAAATTTATCATCAAAACCGCCCAGGGAAACACGCTTTATAAGGCTGATCCATACGCCTTTCACACGGAAACAAGACCAGGCACAGCGTCAAAGCTTTATCATCTGGACGGCTATGCCTGGAACGATGGTGCGTGGATGGAAAAACGAAACAAAACTGCGCTATATAGCCAGCCTGTGAATATATACGAGCTCCATTTCGGCTCCTGGCGAAGATATGAAGATGGCACAAATTTCAACTACGAAAAAATGGCAGAGGAACTAATCCCCTATATAAAAGAAATGGGTTTTACCCACATTGAGCTGATGCCCCTAAGTGAATACCCCTACGACAAATCCTGGGGCTATCAGGTGACAGGATATTTTGCACCCACCTCTCGCTATGGCACCCCCAAAGATTTTATGGCGTTTGTAGACAAATGCCACGAAGCAGGAATTGGCGTGATTTTGGACTGGGTACCTGCCCATTTCCCTAAAGACGAACATGGTCTTATGGAGTTTGACGGCAGTTTTTGCTATGAATATCAGGACGAAAGAAAACGGGAGCACAGCCATTGGGGAACGCGTATCTTTGATTATGGCAAAAACGAAGTACGCTCTTTTTTAATTTCAAATGCATGCTTTTGGTTTTCTTATTACCACATTGACGGCTTGCGGGTAGACGCTGTGGCATCCATGCTTTACCTGGACTACGGAAAAAGACACGGAGAGTGGGCGCCCAACCAGTATGGCGGAAACGGCAATCTGGAGGCAAAGGAATTTTTGCAAAAACTAAACACACGGGTGTTTGAGGTGTTTGGAAATGTTTTAATGATTGCCGAAGAATCCACCGCATGGCCCTTGATTACCTATCCCAAGGAGGTCGGGGGGCTGGGCTTTAATTTTAAGTGGAACATGGGCTGGATGAATGACTGCATGCGATATTTTTCACTTGATGGCATACACCGTAAGTTTAACCATAACTGTCTTACTTTTTCGTTTTTCTATGCTTTCTCCGAGAATTTTGTTCTGCCCGTTTCGCACGATGAGGTGGTGCACGGCAAATGCTCGCTGATAAATAAAATGCCCGGCACATACGAAGAAAAGTTTGCCGGTGTGCGATCGTTCCTCGGCTACATGTACGCTCATCCGGGCAAGAAAATGTTGTTCATGGGCCAGGAGTTCGGTCAGTTTATTGAATGGAAATATGACAGCGGTCTTGACTGGCTTCTGCTCGATTACGAGGCTCACAGAAAACTGCAGAGCTACACACGCGCCCTCAACAAATTCTATGCAAAAAATAATCCGCTGTGGGAGGTTGATTTCAGCTGGGAGGGCTTCAGCTGGATTTCAAGCAACGATAATTCCAACTCCGTCATCGCTTTCCGCAGAATTGACAAAAAGGGCAAAGAGATTATTGCAGTTTCAAATCTTACAACTGTTTTTCGCAGCAATTATGAAATAGGTGTACCCTACGCCGGCACATACGAAATTGTTTTCAATTCGGATGATAAAGAATTCGGAGGTACGGGGAAGGGTATTACAGGCAGGATAGAATCAAAAGAGCGGCCGATGCACGGACATGATCAGAGTGTTTCGCTTGAGCTTGCAGGCCTGAGTACGGTTTATCTCAAGCTCGTGCGTAAGGCTCCGCTGACTAAAAAGAAGGAGCGGAGAAAACTTGAAAAGAAATAAAAGGTACGGTGTGCTGCACTTTGCCGATTTCCGCTCACCATGCAGAGGTAATTTCATCAACTCGCTTGAGTCATTAAGACTTGCTCTTGAGAAGAATGGCAAAGAATTTGTTTATCTTTTTCCTTCGGCGACCGAAAAGCGGGAATGGGCTAGGGAGTTAAGCCGTGAGGCGACGGTGTATTTCCTCAGTGACAATCTTATAAAAAACATTTTAACGGTGCGCCGGATAATAAAAAAGCACGGAATCGATATTATTCATTCTCACTTTTACAAACTACCTTATATATTTACTTTTAATATTGCTTCGCTTTTTACGGGTGTGAAACAGGTTGTTCACCTGCATTGTGCACTGTATATTCATTCCGGTATAAGCCGTTTGGTTGAAAAGCTTGTGATGAGAGGGAAAACCTTTATCGGCTGCAGTGAAAAGCTTACAAACGATGTAGGGTTATATTATCCGTCCAACCCTGCATATACTGCAAAAAATGCAATCTGGTTTCCGCGAATTGAAGAATACGAGGTGCTTGATAAATCAGCGCTCGGTCTGAGTGAAAACGCAAAAACACTTATGATGTTCGGCTTCCTTTATGAAGTGAAGGGAGTTGATATTGCGCTGGAGGCTGTAAGCGGTCTGATTGAAGGCGGTGAAAATCTGCAGCTTATTCTGATTCTCACTTCCAATCAGGAAGAAATAAAACAAAAAATAACAAAGCGCTTTGGCAGCATACCGGATTGGCTTCATATGCTTCCTCCGCGCAACGATATTACAAGCTACTACAATCTTTGCGATGCTTTTCTGGCTCCAAGCAGAAGCGAGGGCTTGCCGTATTCGGTTGTTGAAGCATCTTATCTTAAACTGCCTGTTGTGTACAGTGATATTCCTGCGCACACAGCATTGAAGCTGCCATGCGGCTTCAGCTTTAAAAGTGAAAATGTCGGCGATATGAAAGAGAAGATTTCCGCTGCGCTAAGCTGTGACAGAAATTCTCAGGCTTTCATCTCTCAATCGGAAAGCATTAAGGAAGAATATCAGCTTTCCGTTTGGGTAAACCGCATAAAAGAAATATACAAGTTTATAATTTCCCCAAAATAACAAGGAGGTTATCAAGAAATGTCAAAGAAAGCTGAATGTATTGCAATGCTGCTCGCCGGCGGACAGGGCAGCAGACTCGGTATTCTTACCAAGAACATCGCTAAGCCTGCCGTACCCTACGGAGGAAAATACAGAATTATTGATTTCCCTCTTTCAAACTGTGTGAATTCCGGTATTTATACCGTCGGTGTTCTCACACAGTACCAACCTCTTGAGCTTAACGATTATATCGGCAACGGTGCTGCTTGGGACCTTGACCGTGCAAACGGCGGTGTTCATATCCTCTCACCCTATCAGCAGATAAAAGGCAGTGAGTGGTATAAAGGTACTGCAAATGCTATTTACCAGAATATTAACTTTATCGACAGATATGACCCCGAATATGTATGCATTCTTTCGGGCGACCATATTTACAAGATGGATTATTCAAAAATGCTTGCGTTCCATAAGGAAAAGAATGCAGACTGTACAATCGCAATGCTTGAAGTTCCGTGGGAGGAGGCATCACGCTTCGGTCTGATGCTTGTTGACGATGACGGAGCAATCACAGCATTTGAAGAAAAACCTGAAGTGCCCAGCAGCAACAAGGCATCAATGGGTGTTTATATTTTCACATGGAAGAAGCTTCGCGAATATCTGATTGCCGATGAGGCAGACCCGAATTCAAGCAATGACTTTGGTAAAAACCTTATCCCCGCAATGCACGAAGCGGGCGAAAGACTTTTTGCTTATCACTTTGACGGATATTGGAAGGATGTCGGTACAATCGACAGTCTTTGGGAAGCAAACCTTGACCTTCTCCGTCCGGCAACAGATATTGACCTTGCAGACAATGAGTGGAGAATTTACTCAAAATCACCTGCATCTCCGCCTCACTTTGTTTCCGAAAAAGCAAAGGTTGTGGATTCGATGGTGGCAGAAGGCTGCTGTATCGACGGTGAAATTGATTATTCGATTCTCTTTGCGGATGTTGTCGTTGAAGAGGGCGCAAGAGTTGATTACTCAATCGTTATGCCCGGTACAGTTATCAAAAAAGGCGCAGTCGTTCAGTACGCAATTGTTGCGGAGAATGCCGTTATTGAATCAGGCGCAGTTGTCGGCGAAAAGCCCGAAAACATTAAAGAACAAGGTGAATGGGGCATTGCAGTTGTCGGCGCGGGCGTAACAGTCGGTGCAGGCGCAAGGGTCGCTCCCAAAGCTATGGCAGGCGAAGATGTGCCTGCAGCAAAGTGAGGAGGAATGAAAAATGATTAGAGCTAATGACATACTCGCAATTATCCACTCAAATGCTTACGATGAAGTTGTGCCTGAGCTTACTAATATGCGTACAATGGGCTCAGTACCCTTCGGCGGCAGATACCG
>JAZPYM010000083.1:0-18163 GCA_045544215.1 Congzhengia sp. | reverse complement strand
GAGTTCACGAATTTCCATTTCAACCAATTCTAATAATTCAGGATCGTCAACCTGGTCAGCTTTGTTCATAAATACAACGATGTAAGGAACGCCAACCTGACGAGCGAGCAGGATGTGCTCTCTTGTCTGAGGCATAACACCGTCAGCTGCAGATACAACCAAGATAGCACCGTCCATCTGAGCAGCACCTGTGATCATGTTCTTAACATAGTCAGCGTGTCCAGGGCAGTCAACGTGTGCATAGTGTCTGTTGTCTGTTTCATACTCAACGTGAGCGGTAGAGATTGTGATACCTCTTTCTCTTTCTTCCGGAGCACCGTCGATCTGGTCATATGCTTTAAAGTCTGCAGCGCCCTTTAAGCTGAGCACCTTTGTGATAGCAGCTGTCAAAGTTGTTTTACCATGGTCAACGTGACCGATTGTGCCAATGTTAACATGAGGCTTATTTCTCTCATATCTAGCTTTTGCCATTTTGTTTTCCTCCTAAATGTTTATATTTTTATTTTTTAGTTTCGTTACTATTATTTTACAATTAATTTTGAAAAAAATCAATAGTAAATTAGTCTTTTTTTGTACGAGCCGAAATGATCTGTTCCTGAATGCTCTTGGGAACTTCTTCATTATGGCTGGGCTGCATGGTATACTGACCACGACCCTGTGTTCTGGAGCGGAGCTCTGTTGCGTAACCGAACATTTCAGAAAGCGGAACAAATGCATGAATCATCTGTGCACCTGCACGAGCTTCCATACCCTGAATCTGACCACGACGAGAGTTTAAGTCACCCATAACATCGCCCATATATTCTTCCGGAACAACAACATCAACCTGCATGATAGGCTCTTTCAATACCGGGTCTGCTTTCTTGCAGCCGTCTTTAAAGCCCATAGATGCAGCAATTTTAAATGCCATTTCGGATGAATCGACTTCATGGTAAGAACCATCTGTCAAGGTAACGCGAACATCCACAACATTGTAGCCGGCGAGAACACCAGACTGCATTGCGCCCTGGATACCTGCGTCAACTGCAGGGATGTATTCCTTAGGAATTGCACCACCCACAATTTTGTTTACGAATTCGTATCCAGCACCTGGTTCCAAAGGCTCGAGGGTCATTACAACATGACCATACTGACCTTTACCACCGGACTGACGTGCATATTTATGGTTAACTTCAACGGTCTTTCTAATGGTTTCGCGGTATGCAACCTGTGGCTTACCAACGTTTGCTTCTACTTTGAATTCGCGGAGCAATCTGTCTACGATGATATCCAAATGAAGCTCACCCATACCAGCGATGATGGTCTGACCTGTTTCTTCGTCTGTATAGGTCTTGAATGTGGGATCTTCTTCCGCCAAGCGCGCAAGACCAACGCCCATCTTTTCCTGACCTTCCTTGGTTTTCGGCTCAATAGCAACACTGATAACAGGATCCGGGAATTCCATAGATTCCAAAATAATCGGATGTTCAGGTGTACAGAGCGTATCACCGGTTGTGGTATTTTTCAAACCAACAGCAGCAGCGATATCACCGGAATAAACCTTATCGATATCTTTTCTGTCGTTAGCATGCATCTGCAGAATACGACCGATTCTTTCTTTGTTGTCCTTTGTGGAGTTCAATACATGAGAACCTGCATCAAGTGTTCCGGAGTATACACGGAAGAAGCACAGCTTACCAACAAAGGGATCGGCCATAATTTTAAATGCCAAAGCAGCAAACGGAGCATCGTCGGAGGACGGGCTCTCTACTTCTTCTTCTGTATCCGGATTAATTCCGCGAATTGCAGGAACGTCTGTTGGAGCAGGCATATAATCTACGATTGCGTCCAACAGCTTTTGAACACCCTTGTTTTTGTAGGATGTTCCGCAAAGAACAGGAACCATCTCATTTGCAATGGTTGCTGCACGAATTGCTTTTTTGATTTCGGGGATAGAAAGTTCGCCCTCCTCCAAATACTTCTCCATCAGCTCTTCGCTGGTTTCTGCAACACATTCCATCATGTTGATTCTGTATTCTTCTGCCTTTTCCTTCATATCCTCAGGGATTTCCTCCTCGCGGATATCGTTTCCAAGGTCATCATAGTAAACATACGCTTTGTTTTCTACAAGGTCAATCAAGCCCTTGAAGGTTTCTTCAGCACCGATGGGGAGCTGAATCGGAACAGCGTTACATTTAAGACGTGTTTTCATCATGTCAACAACATTATAAAAATCTGCACCCATGATGTCCATTTTATTAACGTAAGCCATACGGGGAACTTTATAGTTGTCAGCCTGACGCCAAACGGTTTCGGACTGAGGCTCAACACCGCCTTTTGCGCAAAGCACGGTTACGCTACCATCAAGCACACGAAGTGAACGCTCAACTTCAACTGTAAAGTCAACGTGCCCAGGTGTGTCAATAATATTAATTCTATGATCATGCCAATGACAGGTTGTTGCAGCAGAAGTAATTGTGATACCTCTTTCCTGTTCCTGCGCCATCCAGTCCATTGTACCAGCACCGTCGTGTGTTTCACCCATTTTGTGAATACGACCTGTGTAGAACAAAATTCTTTCTGTCGTGGTGGTTTTACCGGCATCGATGTGTGCCATGATACCGATGTTTCTTGTTTTAGCCAAAGAATATTCTCTTGCCACCAATATTTCCTCCTTTCTTCAAATAATACGCAATAATCACGCAGTATTTTAACCAAAATTTTTAGAAATTACACGGCATTGCCGTATTGTTCAAATACAAAGATCCAAAGATTACCATCTGTAATGTGCAAATGCCTTGTTGGCTTCTGCCATTTTGTGGGTATCTTCTCTCTTTTTCACAGCAGAACCTGTGTTGTTCACAGCGTCCATAATTTCTGCTGCCAGTCTTTCCTTCATGGTTTTTTCGCCTCTTGCACGGCTGTAGAGTGTGAGCCATCTTAAGCCCAGTGTCTGCCGTCTTTCAGGACGAACTTCCATAGGAACCTGGTATGTCGCACCGCCGACACGTCTTGCTTTTACTTCCAAAACAGGCATAATGTTTGCCATTGCTTCGTTAAACACCTCAATGGGTTCTTTGCCTGTCTTTTCTTTGATGATATCAAATGCACCGTACACGATTTTCTGTGCGGTACCTTTTTTACCGTCCAGCATAATGTTGTTGATTAATCTTGTAACAACTGTGCTGTTGTAAACCGGGTCAGCCAATACTTCTCTTTTTGCAATAAAACTTCTTCTTGGCACCTTTCTTCCCTCCTTCATTATATTTGTGAAAATGAAATCACAGGTACTCAACGAAAGCACTTGCTTTCGTCGTCAGTGCAGTACAATATTACAGGAAATCTTTCATGTATCACGTACCGACACCTTTGTGATTTGTGTGCGAATTATTTTTTAGCTTTTGCTTTTTTCGCACCATACTTAGACCTGGACTGGTTACGATTTGCAACACCTGCTGTATCAAGTGTACCGCGGATGATGTGGTATCTTACACCAGGGAGGTCCTTTACTCTGCCGCCTCTGATTAAAACAACGCTATGCTCCTGCAGGTTGTGACCAACACCGGGGATGTAAGCGGACACCTCAATACCATTGGTAAGTCTTACTCTGGCCATCTTACGAAGTGCAGAGTTCGGCTTTTTCGGTGTCATTGTTTTAACAGTTGTGCAAACACCTCTTTTTTGAGGTGAGTTCAAGTCGGTAGTTTTCTTCTTCAATGTGTTCAGGTTCTTTAAAAGAGCCGGAGCTGTTGATTTTTTAACAGAAGTTTCTCTACCTTTTCTCACAAGCTGGTTAAACGTAGGCATGAAACGATTTCCTCCTTTCTTCAATAATAAATCTATATTATGAAACATAATATAAAACAAAAATTATTTTAAAATCACGGCACAAGCAGCAGAAACGCTGATGCCGAAATCCTTACCAAGCTTTGCCTTGGTTTCGCAATATTCCACAGGAATGTCATTTTCTTTGCACAACGCCACAAACGGCAGACGAACATGGTCGTCTGCATCGTTTGCGATATATGCCTTTTGTACTTTCCCGTTCTTAATTGCTTCAGTAGATTGCTTCAGTCCAACAAAAAATTGAACATTCTGCAAATCAGGGTGCATAACTTTCGTCCATCCCTTCTTTAATAAACGCAAGTAAAAACCTATTTACAAATACGCCATTCTCTATTGTATCATACCAAAATCGGTGTGTCAATCAAAATTTTTCAAATTGAAAAACTTTATGAATTATAAGATTTCTTCTGTGTCAGGAATGACATTGCTGCCAATATAATCCATGTTTTTGGAAACAAAGTCGCTTTCATACACATCTTGTGACATGATAACAGGCGCGTTTTGCTCAATCTTGGTGTTCTGATATTTGGTCATACCGGTTCCGGCAGGAACAAGCTTACCAATAATAACATTTTCCTTAAGTCCTACCAACGGGTCAATTCGTCCCTTGGTTGCAGCTTCTGTCAGAACTCTTGTAGTTTCCTGGAAGGACGCTGCAGACAAGAAGGAATCAGTTGTGAGCGCTGCCTTTGTAATACCCAGAATAATTCTGGTGCATTCTGCCGGCTGCTTACCCTCAGCAACCAACTGCTCGTTCACCTGGTTAAATTCGTTAATATCTACCAAGGAGCCGGACAAGAACCGAGAATCACCGGACTCTTCAATTCTAACTCTGCGAAGCATCTGACGAACGATAACCTCAATGTGTCTGTCGTTAATGTCAACGCCCTGCAATCTGTACACACGCTGTACCTCTTTAATCAGGTACTGTTGTACAGCTGTTACATCCTTGATGCGCAAAATATCATGGGGGTTAATGCTACCCTCTGTCAGCTCATCGCCCACAGACAGCATATCGCCCTCCAACACTTTAATTCTGGAGCCGTAGGGGATAAGGTAAGTTTTTGCCTCATGTGTCTCATCGTTTGTCACAACAATTTCACGCTTTTTCTTGTTTTCAACGATGCTGACTTTACCTGCAATTTCTGTTAAAATTGCAAGGCCCTTGGGCTTTCTTGCTTCAAACAATTCTTCCACACGGGGCAGACCCTGTGTGATGTCATCGCCGGCAACACCACCGGTGTGGAATGTTCTCATGGTAAGCTGTGTACCGGGCTCACCGATAGACTGCGCCGCAATGATACCAACTGCTTCACCGGCAGGAACAATCTTGCCACTTGCCAGGTTGGAGCCGTAACATTTTGCACAAATACCTACCTTGGACCGACAGGTCAAAACAGAACGAATCTTTGCCTTGGTAACGCCTGCTGCAACAATTTTCTGTGCAAGCTTTTCGTCAATCAAGGTGTCTGTATCTGCCAGAATTTCTCCTGTTTCAGGATGAACAATCGCTTCTGCAGGATAACGACCGGACAGTCTGTCCTCTAAGCTTTCGATTACTTCTTTTCCTTCTGTAATCGCGGTTACTTCAATACCCTCTGTCACACCGCAATCATCCTCGCGGATAATAACATCCTGAGAAACATCCACCAGACGACGGGTAAGATAACCGGAGTCTGCGGTTCTCAACGCGGTATCTGCAAGACCTTTTCTTGCACCATGAGAGGATACGAAATACTCAAGCACATTAAGACCTTCACGGAAGTTTGCTCTGATGGGGATTTCGATGATTTTACCGGAGGTATCGTTCATCAAACCACGCATACCGGCAAGCTGACGAATCTGGTTTTTACTACCACGGGCACCGGAATCTGCCATCATAAAGATGGGGTTATATTGGTCAAGATTTTCCATGAGCGCATCGGTTACATCGTCAATGGTCTTGGTCCATGTGTCAATTACCAGCTTATAACGCTCTTCATCAGAAATCAAACCGCGGTTAAATTGCTTTGTAATCTTATCAACCTGATTTTCTGCATCTTGAAGCAATGTCTTTTTCTTCTCCGGTACTTCAATATCCGATACGCTGACCGTAATAGCTCCGCGGGTAGAATACTGGAAGCCCATCGCTTTAATCGCATCCAATACAACGGCAGTTTTCGTAAGGCCGTGCACCTGAATGCATTTATCAATAATCTGACCGAGTTGTTTCTTTCCGCAAAGGAAATCAACCTCTAATGCAAATTTATTTTCCGGCAAGCTTCTGTCAACAAATCCCAAGTCTTGCGGAATCTGCTCGTTGAAAATCAATCTTCCTACGGTGCAGTCCACCATGCCGGTGTCGCCATCTTCTGCTGTTTTACGCACGCGGATGGGAGCGTGAAGGCCTACAACATGATTGGTGTACGCCAAGAAGGCTTCACTAAAGGAAGAGAATACCTTGCCTTCGCCTTCTTCGCCCGGGTAGCAACCCTCTTCTGTATAGGTTGCTGCACGTTTTCCGACGGATTCCAGTTCTGCATTTTCAGAAAGCAAACTGGGTTTTCCGTTGGCTGTGTATAAATAATTTACAATCTGACCTTTTGTAAAGCGTTCAGAGTCGCCGGGATCGGTAATCTTGACTTCCTTGGGTTTCACCAAAGTCAGATAATAGCTACCCAAAACCATATCCTGCGTTGGAACAGTAACAGGACGACCGTCCTGCGGTTTTAGCAGGTTGTTTGCAGAAAGCATCAGGAATCTTGCCTCTGCCTGCGCTTCGGGCGACAACGGAACATGGACAGCCATCTGGTCACCGTCGAAGTCAGCGTTGTATGCTGTACATACCAACGGGTGAAGCTTCAGGGCTCTACCCTCTACCAGAATGGGTTCAAACGCCTGAATACCCAGTCTATGCAGGGTAGGAGCACGGTTTAAAAGTACCGGATGGTCCTTGATAACATCCTCCAAAACATCCCAAACCTCAGGTTTCAAGCGCTCAACCATGCGTTTTGCACTTTTGATGTTGTGCGCAATGCCGTCGTTTACAAGCTTTTTCATAACAAAAGGCTTAAACAGCTCAATTGCCATTTCTTTCGGCAAACCACACTGATAGATTTTCAGTTCGGGGCCGACAACGATAACAGAACGACCGGAGTAGTCAACACGCTTACCCAAAAGGTTCTGACGGAAACGACCCTGTTTACCCTTTAACATATCAGAAAGGGATTTTAACGGACGATTTCCGGGACCGGTAACGGGGCGTCCCCGTCTGCCGTTGTCCACCAACGCGTCAACTGCTTCCTGGAGCATTCTCTTTTCGTTTCTTACAATAATTTCAGGGGCACCCAAATCCAACAACTTTTTCAAGCGGTTGTTTCTGTTGATAACCCTTCTGTATAAATCATTCAAATCGCTGGTTGCAAATCTGCCGCCATCCAGCTGTACCATGGGACGAATGTCCGGCGGGATAACCGGCACAACATCCAAAATCATCCAGGACGGATTGTTGCCGGAAAGACGGAAGGATTCAACAACCTCCAACCGTTTTACCAGACGGACTTTCTTCTGACCGGATGCTCCTTCTAAGTCTTGTTTAATTTCCTTAGAAAGTGCCTCCAAATCAATTTCTTCCAGCAGCGCCTTGATTGCTTCTGCGCCCATGCCTGCACGGAATCTGTCTCCATATTTTTCTAAATATTCCCGATATTCCTGCTCAGAAAGAATCTGCTTCTTTTCAAGCTCTGTACGAGCACCGGGATCAATAACCACATACGCTGCAAAGTAAAGCACTTTTTCCAGCATTCTGGGTGTCATATCCAGCAAAAGTCCCATACGGGAAGGAATTCCCTTAAAATACCAGATGTGAGAAACGGGAGCTGCCAGTTCAATGTGGCCCATTCTCTCACGACGCACACGCGCACGGGTAACCTCAACGCCGCAACGGTCGCAGACAATGCCCTTGTGACGAATTCTTTTATATTTGCCGCAGTGACATTCCCAGTCCTTGGTAGGTCCAAAGATACGCTCACAGAACAAGCCGTCGCGTTCTGGCTTTAATGTTCTGTAGTTGATTGTCTCCGGTTTTTTTACTTCGCCACGGGACCAGCTTCTAATCATGTCCGGCGATGCGAGACCTATTTTTATAGCATCAAATGTGTTTTCTGACAATCGTCTCATCTCCATTTACAAGAATTTGATTTCTGCGTTTTTTTCTCTCTTTTATAAAAGCTCCGATTCATCATCGAAGAAGCCCGAATCATCCTCTTCTTCGTCGTCATCAAATTCGCTCTCATATGCATCCTCTGCGTCTTCTTCCTCTTCTACCTCGTCGTAGAGGACATCCTCAAGGTCTGCGTCGTCAGCATCTTCTGCTGCTTCATCTCCGCCATCCTCATCGTCATCCATATCCAGATTGATAAACGCTTTATCGTCCCGAACGGTCATGCCCAGGCTTGCCTCTTCTTCCTCTTCAGAGGAATCCTTCAGCGTTACCTCATTGCCTGCCTCGTCCAGCACACGCATGTCAAGACACAAGCTCTGCAATTCCTTAATCAACACCTTAAAGGATTCCGGAATACCCGGCTGCGGAACGCTGTCACCTTTTACAATTGCCTCGTAAGTCTTTACACGACCCACAATATCGTCTGATTTTACGGTCAGAATTTCCTGCAATGTGTAAGCAGCGCCATATGCTTCCAGTGCCCAAACTTCCATTTCACCGAATCTCTGTCCGCCGAACTGTGCCTTACCACCCAAAGGCTGCTGGGTAACCAAGGAGTATGGTCCGGTAGAACGGGCGTGAATTTTATCATCAACCAAGTGGCAAAGTTTCAGAATGTACATAATACCTACTGTAACTCTGTTATCAAAAGGCTCACCGGTTCTGCCGTCATACAAAACGGTTTTACCGTCTGTGTCAAGACCTGCCTTGGTCAATGTTTCCATAATATCTTCTTCGGATGCACCGTCTAAAACTGGGGTAGCAATCTTCCAGCCCAGTTCTCGTGCAGCACGACCCAAATGCACCTCAAGCACCTGACCGATGTTCATACGGGAGGGAACACCCAAGGGATTCAATACGATTTCAAGCCGTGTACCATCCGGCAGGAAGGGCATATCCTCTTCCGGCAGAATTCTGGAAATAACACCCTTGTTACCGTGGCGTCCTGCCATTTTGTCGCCCACAGAGATTTTTCTCTTCTGTGCGATATAGCATCTTACCAGCTGGTTTACACCGGGAGGCAGCTCGTCGCCATTTTCTCTGTCAAATGTAATAACATCAACGATAATACCTGCTTCTCCGTGGGGAACACGCAAAGAGGTGTCACGCACTTCTCTTGCCTTTTCGCCAAAGATAGCACGAAGCAAACGCTCTTCTGCAGTCAGTTCGGTTTCGCCCTTGGGGGTTACCTTACCAACCAAAATATCACCGGAGCGCACTTCTGCACCCACGCGGATAATACCTTTTTCGTTCAAATCCTTCAGCGCATCTTCGCCCACATTAGGAATGTCTCGGGTGATTTCTTCTGCGCCAAGTTTTGTGTCTCTTGCTTCACATTCATATTCTTCAATGTGAATGGAGGTCAAAATGTCATCACGAACCAATTTTTCGTTGATGAGCATAGCATCCTCGTAGTTATAACCTTCCCAGGTCATAAAGCCGATTAAAATATTGCGGCCCAACGCAATTTCACCATTGTGGGTGGAAGGACCGTCGGCAATAATGTCACCCTTCTTCACCTTTTCGCCCTCAGATACGATGGGCTTTTGGTTGATGCAGGTTCCCTGGTTGGAACGGGTAAACTTAATCAATTTATATTTGTGCAGATTGCCATCTTTATCCTTAATAACAATTTCGTCTGCACTTACCTTTGCAATTACGCCGTCTTCCTTTGCCAAAACAACAACACCGGAATCACGAGCTGCCTGATATTCCATACCGGTTCCGACAATGGGGGAGTCGGTACGAAGCAGCGGCACTGCCTGACGCTGCATGTTTGCACCCATCAGCGCACGGTTTGCGTCGTCGTTCTCTAAGAAAGGAATCATAGCGGTTGCAACGGATACAACCTGCTTCGGCGATACATCCATGTAGTCAACCTTGCCTGCTTCTACCTCTAAAATTTCGTCGCGGTAACGAACAGTAACTTTCTTTGCAAGGAAATGACCTTTTTCGTCCAACGGCTCATTTGCCTGGGCAACAATGTATTCATCCTCAACATCTGCCGTCATGTATTCAATCACATCGGTTACAACGCCTTTTTTCTTGTCAACCTTTCTGTAAGGCGCTTCAATAAAGCCATGCTCATTGATTCTTGCATAGGTTGCCAAAGACGAAATAAGACCAATGTTAGGACCTTCCGGTGTTTCAATAGGACACATTCTGGAATAGTGTGAATAGTGTACATCTCGCACCTCGAAGCCGGCACGGTCACGAGAAAGACCGCCGGGTCCTAAAGCGGAAAGTCTTCTTTTATGTGTTAATTCAGAAAGTGGGTTTAACTGGTCCATAAACTGTGAAAGCTGTGATGAACCAAAGAATTCCTTAATGGTTGCCACAATGGGACGGATGTTAATCAGTACCTGCGGCGTTACAATATCCAAATCCTGAATGGTCATTCTTTCCCGGACAACGCGTTCCATTCTGGAAAGACCGATTCTGAACTGGTTCTGCAAAAGCTCACCAACACAGCGCAAACGACGATTGCCTAAGTGGTCGATATCATCGGTTGTACCAATGCCGTATAAAAGACCAATCTGATAGTTGATGGATGACAAAATATCATCAATCACGATGTGCTTAGGAACAAGCTCGCCAATTCTTCTTACCAGCTGGTCGCGGATTTCTTCTTCTGTAGAAGCAGCTTCTAAAATTTCGTCCAGAACCTGCTTGCTTACTTTTTCATGGGTAATATCTGAAACATCAAAGGAAACATACTCACGAATGTCGACCATGTTGTTGGAGAACACTACAACGGCGTTTCCGTTAACATCCAAAATTACACGGTTTACGCCGGCCTTTTCAATTTCCTCTGCGATTTCTCTTGAAATAAACTGACCTGCATCCACTAAAATCTCACCGGTTTCAGGGTTTGCAACAGGCTCTTTTGCGACCTGGTTTGCAATTCTTGCAGAAATTGCCAGTTTTTTATTAAATTTATAACGACCAACGCCACCCAAATCATAGCGTTTTCCGTCAAACAAAAGACCGAACAAAAGCGATTTTGAGCTTTCAACGGTGGGGGGCTCGCCGGGGCGGAGCTTTTTATAAATCTCAATCAGCGCATCGTCTGTTGACTGAATGGCGCTGCTTTTTTCCATGGTATTTAAAAGCGCTTCTGTTTCGCCGAACAAATCTAAAATTGCACCGTCTGTTTCAACGCCCAATGCGCGAATTAAAACCGTGATGGGAATTTTTCTTGTTCTGTCAATACGAACGGACAAAACATCATTCACATCATTTTCATATTCCAACCAAGCGCCTCGATACGGAATTACGGTTGAGGAATAGAGCTCTTTACCGGTTTTGTCATGCTCCATTGCATAATAAATACCGGGAGAACGCACCAGCTGGCTGACAATAACACGCTCAGCACCATTGATGATAAAGGTACCCTGTTCTGTCATAAGCGGGAAATCGCCCATAAAGATTTCCTGTTCCTTTACCTCGCCGGTTTCCTTATTAATAAGGCGCACCCGCGCTTTTAGCGGCGCTGCATAGTTCGTATCTCTTTCCTTGCACTCCTCCACAGAATATTTAATTCTGTTGCGTTCGAGTTTATAATCAATAAACTCTAAAATCAGATTCCCTGTATAATCGGTGATGGGAGAGATGTCGCGTAAGACTTCTTTCAAGCCCTCCTCCAAGAACCAGTTATATGAGTTTTTCTGCACCTCAATCAGGTTTGGCATTTCCAAAACCTCGTCGATTTTGGCATAACTCATTCTCTGATTTCTGCCCAACTGAATCGGATGTACCATAAGCTCAACCACCTCATTTAAAAATTTTTCCGAGCCGTATCCGTAAAACTCTGGATTTTAAGCATTTTTCAGGCAAATGCTTTCTGCGAAAAAGCACCCCCTGCGCCTCTCGGCAGGCATAGCTGCCTATTTTTTTGCATACTATACCATTTTGACAATATAATGCATTTTACTATATTACCACACTTTGTTTTGGAAGTCAAGCCCTTTTTTTATTTTTTATATACTCTCGTATAGTAGATATTGCGGACATCTTCCAAATATCATTTCTGACATAAAAAAAAAGAGCCCTAAACCCAAGGCTCTTTTTTATGATTATTTCTCTCGTCCAACTTTAATGCCATATATAACGCAGATTGCAGCATAAGGTATCAGCAAAAACAGCCATATTACCGAAGCAATTGGCGGCAAAAAGATACTGATAAGACTCAATACGCCCATAATAACCGTTGCATATCCGATGACTCTGTTTATTTTTCTTGCTTTTTCGGTATCAACATTGTAATTTTTTATATAATCAAACTTCGGCAAATAGTTTCCTATTATAAGAAAAACAATACCTACGACGATTACTGCAGCTTTCCTTATATCAATATTCCAGCCAAGTCCATATCCTAAAGTTATTGTTTGTAATACAACCGACATAAACGGGACAATCCACTTGGTTGCCCGTTCAAACTTTTTGCGTTCGCCGTGTTTGTGAGCATTGATGTCATTGATCATACAACAGATTATCTGTAAAACTGCCATTAAAATCGGCAATCCGAACACAACAAATCCCTTTGATGCAAAGTTATCCGGTTCATTATGAATGTTAAAATGAATGGCCATCATGTCAGGCAAATCGTTCCATAAAGCCATACCCAAAAAAATGGGCAGTAGACAGACAACACAGGTTATAATCAGACTTTTCCATTTTATAAATTTCATTATTTTTCCCCTCCCAAAGCATAAATCCATGTTAATACTTCTTCAAACACGGATGTATTCAGTTCATAATAAATAAAATTTTTGTGTTTTTGTTCTGTAATCAGGTCTGCATTTTTTAGTTTTGCCAGATGATAGGAAACAGTTGCGCCTGTCAAATCAAAATGCTCTGCAATTTCGCCTGCAGACTTTTTCCCGCCCTTTAGCATTTGCAAGATATCCCGTCTGACAGAGTCGGATATCGCCTTTAGTGTTTCATTCATTCCCATTTCCGTCACACCCCTTTTGTTATTTAGAAATATTTCTAAATAGATTATAGCATATTATTTTTACAAAGTCAATAGGTATTTAGAAAAATTTCTAAATACCGTTTTTTGCTCAAATGGTTTTATTTTTGCCTGATATTTGCATTCCTGCCAAATATTTTGCATTGCTTTTCCTACCATTTTCCTTTATACTGGTCTATGAGTGGTGCGCAAGGGAGGTTTTATTGATGAAAAAATTTGTTCTTGCGCTTATGTTTTTTGTAATGTCAGCATCTGTGTTCTGCCCAGCAGGGACAACTGTCACGGCAAGCGCAACATTTGAAACACCGGTTTGCCTGACTGTAAACGGAAACTACATCAAGGCCGACACCCCGGGATATTTGGAAAACGGCTATGCAATGCTGCCTGTCCGCGCCCTTGCCGATGCGCTTTGCGCGGACCGTGTAGTCTGGGACGAAAAAACATCCTCGGCAACCATTTCCAAAAATGGCACAACCATTGTATTGAAAAAAAATCAAAAAAGCGCAAAAGTAAACGGAAAAAATGTAACACTTGACGCAGCTTCTGTAATTCGGGCAGACCGGTTTTTTGTGCCTGTTCGTTTTGCGGCAGAAACCTTTCAGGCTTCTGTGTCCTGGGACCCTGAGCAGTATATGGTTCAGATTCATGCAAACGATGTTGTGGTGCCAAACTCCATGATTGGCGAAAGAGGCTACACGAATGATGACCTTTATTGGCTTTCCCGCATTGTAAATGCCGAAAGCCAAGGAGAGTCCATGCGGGGCAAAATCGCAGTAGCAAATGTAGTGCTCAATCGTGTAGAAAGCCCCCATTATGCCAACAATATTTATGATGTAATTTTTGACCGCAACTACGGTGTTCAGTTTACCCCCACCATCAACGGCACTGTATATCACAAGCCTTTAGGGGACAGCGTCATTGCTGCCAAGCGCGCGCTACGCGGTGAAAATCACGCCGGAGAAAGCCTTTACTTTTTAAACCCCACCATTGCAGAAAGCTTTTGGATTGTCAATAACCGCATTTTCTATAAATCCATTGGCAAGCACGATTTTTACTTGTGATGAGATTTTAAACAGATTATGAATACCCGGTAAAATCTATTGACAAATCAATGGAGCATGGTAAAATAGAGTTAGCACTCGTAAAGCGCGAGTGCTAACTCTATTTATGTTTTGGAGGTTTTAATAATGGCAAAAAAAGCATTTAAATCCGAGTCAAAGCGTCTTTTGGACTTAATGATTCATGCAATTTATACCCACAAGGAAATTTTCCTGCGGGAATTAATATCCAACGCCAGCGATGCCATTGACAAGCTTTATTACATTGCATTAAAGGACGAAAATGTGACATTTAATAAGGAAGATTATTACATCCGAATTGATGCCGACGAAAAAAACAGAACGCTTACCATTACCGATACCGGCATAGGCATGTCCAAGGAGGAATTGGAAGAAAACCTGGGCACCATTGCAAAGAGTGGCTCCTTTGACTTTAAAAATGACTGGGAACATGAAGAAGGACACGACATTATCGGACAGTTTGGCGTGGGCTTTTATTCTGCCTTTATGGTGGCAGATAAAATAACCGTTATCAGCAGACAGTACGGCAGCGACGAGGCATATCAGTGGGAATCTTCCGGTGCCGACGGCTATACCATTACCAAGTCTGCAAAAGACACCGTAGGAACAAAAATTATTCTTTCTATAAAACCCAACACAGAGGATGAAAACTTTGATGAATTTTTAAAGGAGTACACCCTGCGAAATATCATTAAAAAATACTCTGACTATATCCGTTACCCCATTAAAATGATGGTGGAAAAAAGCCGTCCCAAACCAAAACAGGAAGGGCAGGAGGGTGCACCGGAATATGAGACCTATTTTGAAGAGGAAACCATTAATTCCATGGTACCAATCTGGCGGAAAAACAAGTCAGAGCTAACCCCAGAAGATTATAACAATTTCTATAAAGAAACCTTTTTTGATTTTGAAGATCCTGCTGCCGTAATTCATACCAGCGCAGACGGCATTACCAGCTATAAAGCACTGCTTTATCTCCCGCAAAAAGCGCCCTACGACTACTATTCCAAGGAATTTGAAAAAGGACTCTCTCTTTACACCAACGGCGTTTTAATTATGGAAAAATGCCCGGATTTGCTGCCGGATTGCTTTAGTTTTGTCAGAGGCTTAGTGGATTCTGCCGATCTTTCTTTAAACATTTCCAGAGAAATGCTGCAGCATGACAGACAACTGCAGATTATTGCAAAAAATCTTCAGAAAAAGATAAAAAACGAGCTGGTAAAGCTTATGAATGACCAGCGGGAAACCTACGAAAAATTTTTTATTGGCTTTGGCCGCCAATTGAAATTTTCCGTTTACAACGAATTTGGTCGGGACAAGGATTTGGTGTCAGACCTTTTGCTTTTTTACTCCGTTAAGCAAAAGAAAATGGTGTCTTTTGCAGAATACATTGACGCCATGAACGAGGACCAAAAGTTTATTTATTATGCTTGCGGGGAAACAACAGAGAAAATTTCCCGCCTGCCACAGACCGAGCGGGTGCTGGATAAAGGCTTTGACATTCTTTGCTTTACCGATGATATTGACGAATTTGCCATAAAAATGCTGGGACAATTCAACGAAAAAACCTTTAAATCCGTTTCTGCCGACGATTTAGGCTTTACGGACGAAAAGGAATCTGCCGAAACAGATGGAGATAAGGAAATCCTCTTATTCTTAAAAGATGCCTTGGGCGAAAAAGTCAAAGAGGTCAAAAAATCGACGCGTTTAAAATCCCATCCTGTTTGTATCACCAGCGGCGGCGAATTATCTATTGAGATGGAAAAGGTATTAAATTCCATGCCAGCCGATCAAAAAGTAAAGGCCGAGCGTGTGCTGGAAATCAATCCTGACCATCCGGTTTACGAAAAAATAAAATTGTTGTTTGATTCCGATAAGGAAAAGCTGACAAAATATGCCGAGGTTTTATATGGCAGTGCTCTCTTAATTGAAGGTTTGTCTTTAGAAGATCCTATCGCTTTTTCAAACTATATTTGTGATTTGCTATAAAAATAAAACGGGCTGTAGCTTTTTGCTACAGCCCTATTTGTTTCATGTGAAACATGACAATTTTAAAATGCTGCTTATTTTCGTTTTTATGTTCCCTCCCTAACCTCATCATTATTTTGTTTTAAAATTTGATTTGAGAGGCGTTTTTGAACTTCCATTTTTTGTCATTTTTGAATTAATTTTATAATCCTTTCAAAATCCTCTGGAGATGAGTAGGGAATTTCAATTTTGCCTTTGTTGTTTCGATAAACAATTTTGATCTTTGTCCCAAGGTCAGAAGAAAGCGTTTGTTCAAGACTTCGGATGTAGCGTGCCATTTCCTCTTCATGCTTAGACACTTTTTTCTTCTTTTTCTCTACCTGTAAAGATTTAATGTAGCTTTCCGTTTGACGCACACTAAAATCTTCCTGTATAATTTTCTTTGCAACCGTTTCTATCAGTTCTTCTTTCTCCAAAGCTAAAAGAGCTCTGGCATGACCCATAGAAAGCGACTCTTTTTTAATATATTCCTGAACCGCTTTTGGTAAACGAAGCAGCCGCACACTGTTTGCCACTGCAGGCCTGCTTTTTCCTAATTTCTTTGCAACTTCTTCCTGGGTAAGTCCATAAAGCTCCATCAGCTCCTGAATCCCCAGTGCTTCTTCGATTGCATTTAGGTTTTCCCGCTGCAGGTTTTCAATTAAAGCAACCTCTTTTTCACTTTGTGCATCAAACTGCTTCACAATGGCAGGTATTTCCTTTAATTTTGCCATCCGCGCCGCACGCCACCTGCGTTCACCTGCAATAATGGTATAAAAACCGTTGGAGTTTAATTTTACAACAATGGGCTGCAAAATACCATATTCAGCAATAGAATCAGAAAGCGCCTGCAGCTTTTCCTCATCAAAGTCAGAACGGGGTTGCGCTTTGTTGGGCTCAATTTGCGTAATTTTAATTATTTTTACATCTTTTTCATGCTCTGTTGTGGTCTCAACCACACTTTCTGCCCTTAGCAGCGCATCCAAACCTCTTCCTAATCCTTTTTTTGCCATGGTTATGCCTCCCTAACATTTTTCTTTATTACTTCTTTTGCCAGTGCTTTATAAGCAAAAGCCCCCTTAGACAGCTTGTCATAGGACAAAATCGGCTCCCCAAAGCTGGGTGCCTCACTCAAACGCACATTTCTTGGAATCACTGTCTTAAATAACTGCTCAGGAAAGAATTTCTTAACTTCATCGTAAACCAAAGCAGATAAATTGGTACGCTTGTCGTACATCGTCAACAAAATTCCCTCAATTTCCAGAGCTTCGTTAATACTTTGCTTTAATGTGGAAACTGTATTTGTCAGCTGACCCAGCCCCTCAAGCGCATAGTATTCGCACTGAATAGGAATCAACACGCTATCTGCTGCAGCAAAGGCGTTGAGTGTTAAAAGTCCCAGGGATGGCGGACAATCAATTAAAATATAGTCAAACTGCTCTTTTACAGATTCCAACGCCTTTTTTAAAAGATATTCTCTTTTTGGAAAAGAAACCAATTCAATTTCCGCGCCTGCCAACTGCACATTACAAGGACAAACGGACAGGTTTTTATATTTTGTCTCCAAAATAGCATCCACAAGGGCAACCTCGTTTAAATAAACATCATATAAAGAGGTTTCCACCGCGTCTTTTTCGATGCCCAGACCGCTGGTTGCATTGCCCTGGGGGTCACTGTCAATCAATAAAACCTTTTTCTTTAAATCGCCCAAATATGCACTTAAATTCACAGCAGTGGTGGTTTTTCCCACACCGCCTTTCTGATTGGCAACTACAATTACTTTTCCCATAATGAAAATACCTTTCCTGTAATTTATTTAACATTATCTCTTCCATCATAAACTTCCTATTTTAATTATACCATTATTTTTTCTTTTTTTCAAGAATTAAGCATAAAAAAAGTATGTTTCACGTGAAACATACTTTTTTTATTTTGTTTTATTTTAAAATTTTATCAATCTTATCTACAACACTTTTTGTTTCTTCGTCTGTTAAGTAGCCCGCTTCCATGGTAAAGCAAATTTTTTCTCCGCCTGCTAAGCTTTTTACATATCCCTTTCGCTTCGCATCAGAATAT
>JAZPYM010000082.1:0-14863 GCA_045544215.1 Congzhengia sp. | reverse complement strand
CATGTGTCAATTTGTTCCTTGATGGATTTTAATTCTTTTAAAATTACACGGTCTACTAATTCCTCGGGAATATCATCACGGACACCCTCATCAATTGCCACTTTTTTAACAGCAGCAATCAAGGATGAAATCGCATCCTTTGTTCCTTTGTCTTTTGCCTTCATTGCGGCAACCATATCGTTTCTTAAAATCTCAATATTCATAAAAAAATTCTCCTATTAAATTGTGCCGAACAATCTGTCCCCTGCATCGCCGAGTCCGGGAACGATGTAGCCAACTTCATTTAATTTTTCGTCAATAGTACCCACAAAAAGCTCAATGTCAGGGTGTGCCTTCATTACAGCCTCAACACCCTCCGGTGCACCAATGATGCACATTAATTTAATTCGCTTTGCACCACGCTGCTTAATAAAATCAATTGCAGCAACAGCACTTCCACCGGTTGCAAGCATGGGGTCTAATACAATGACCTGACGCTGATCAATATCAGGCGGAAGCTTGCAATAATATTCCTTGGGCTCTAATGTTTCATGGTCACGATAAAGCCCTACATGTCCAACCTTTGCTGCAGGGATAATGCTCATTAAAGCATCTACCATTCCCAATCCTGCGCGCAAAATCGGCACAAGTGCAACCTGTTTTGCAATCAGTTTTCCAACAGTTTCTGCCATAGGTGTTTTCACAGGATGCTCAACCATTTCCAAATCACGAGTTGCCTCGTATCCCATCAACAAGGATATTTCATATACAAGCTCACGAAAATCCTTTACTGTGGTATTTTCATCCCTGATCATCGAAATTTTGTGCAGAATGAGGGGATGCGCCATTTCATGTACTCTTTCGTTCATGTTAATACCATAACCTTTCTGTTTGAAAACTTATTTTGCGCTTTCAAAAAACGCAATTTTTTAAATAATTCTTTCATATATTATATCGCATTTAAAATTATTTGTCTATACAAATCGACAAAAATATAAAATTTTCAAAAAATATTTGTTTATTTTTCTGAATTAATAGAAAAAATCATAAAAATAATACCTATTTTTTTAGTAATATTAACAAATTTTAAAAAAACTATTTCTTTTCATAAAACTTTGTGTTATAATATAGTCAACTTAATATTTCATTTTTTAATGTACTTTCAAAGTATGACTTTAAAATGTGGGGTGTCGGACGCATAAGAACGATGTGCGTTCGACTTTTTTTACGGAATTTCTATCAAACAGTATTGGAGGGTGATAAATGTCCAACGCTATCATTAAACTCGAAAATATTTCTAAAAGTTTTGGTGAAGAGGATATTCTTGAAAATTTCAGTATGGAAATTGCGCGCCATGAATTTGTTACCATTTTAGGTCCCAGCGGTTGCGGTAAAACGACAACACTGCGCCTGATTGGTGGTTTTGAGCGCCCCGATTCCGGACGCATCTTGTTTGACGGTGAAGATATAACCAATCTTCCCCCTTACAAACGGCGCCTAAATACTGTTTTTCAAAAATATGCTCTTTTTCCGCATATGGATGTATTTCACAATGTTGCATTCGGTTTGTCTATTCAAAAAATGGATAAACAGATTATAAAAGAAAAAGTACATAATATATTAAAACTTGTAAACCTAAGCGGTTTTGAAAATAGAAACATTACATCTTTGTCCGGCGGACAGCAGCAGCGTATTGCCATCGCCCGCGCACTTGTAAATGAGCCTGAGGTGCTGCTTTTGGACGAGCCATTGGGCGCACTTGATTTAAAACTCAGACAGGAAATGCAGCTTGAGCTTAAAAAAATCCAGAAAAAGCTTGGCATTACTTTTATTTATGTTACCCACGACCAGGAAGAAGCGCTTACCATGTCTGATGAGGTAATCGTTATGAACGGCGGAAAAATTCAACAAAAAGGTACGCCCGTGGACATTTATAACGAACCCAAAAATGCCTTTGTTGCCGGTTTTATCGGCGAAAGCAACATCATTGACGGCATTATGAAAAAAGACCTTTTAGTGCATTTTGCGGGACAGGATTTTGTTTGTCTTGACAGCGGCTTTGACGAAAACGAATTGGTTGATGTAGTCATTCGGCCGGAAGATATCAAGTTTGACAAAGAAAAGGGCAAGATTAAAGGCGTGGTACAGTCGGTAGTCTTTAAGGGTGTGCATTACGAAATGCACATTCAGTCAGAGGACTTTCTATGGATTGTGCATTCCACCACAATGGAGCCCGTTGATACAACTGTATATTTGGACCTTTTTCCAAATGATATTCACATCATGAGGAAGGTGACGCAAGAATGAACAGGCGTTGGTATAGCCTTCCCTATGCAATTTGGGCACTGATTTTTACCATTGTTCCCTTAATCGTTGTAGTTGTTTATGGTATAACTGTACGCACGCCGGATGGTTCCCTTGCATTTTCCCTTGCAAACTTTTCCAGATTTTTTAATCCGGTGTACTTGGGTGTGTTATGGCGTTCTATACTGTACGCTGCAATCAGCACCGCAATTTGTTTGTTAATTGGTTATCCCGCTGCACTGATTTTGACCTCAAAGCACTTAAAGCACAAAAGCATTATGCTGCTTTTGATTGTCATTCCCATGTGGATGAATTTGCTGCTTCGGACATATTCCTGGTTGACATTGTTGGAAAACGAGGGGTTAATTAACCAATTCCTGCGTTTTATCGGCATTTTAGGAGAAGAAGAATACATTCAATTCCTTTACGGAGAGGGCGCTGTCATCTTTGGAATGGTATATAACTTTTTACCTTTTATGATTCTGCCCATTCATTCTGTCATGTCAAAAATGGACACCTCTGTTATTGAGGCAGCAGAGGATTTGGGTGCGAGCAAATGGAATGTTTTTCGCCGGGTTATTTTCCCACTGAGTATACCGGGCATTTCTTCCGGTATCACAATGGTATTTGTTCCAGCGATTACAACATTTGCAATTTCAAGTATTCTAAGCGGCAACAATGTAAACCTTTTGGGAAACATGATTGAAAAACAATTTGGCGTTGGCGGCGATTGGAATTTTGGTTCCACCATGTCACTGATTCTGATGGCAATGATTTTATTAAGCCTACTTATTATGCCAGATTCTGAAAAAGAAAATCAAGGGGGAATGATGCTATGAAAAACAGACTTTCCCGCCTATATTTATACCTGATTTTCATATTTTTATATGCCCCGATTATTATTTTGATGATTTATTCCTTTAATGAGTCAAAATATCGCGTCTGGACCGGTTTTTCATTTAAATGGTATATTGAACTGTTCCAAAACCGCCAGATTATGGAGGCACTTTATAACACCATATTTGTTGCCGTTATTGCCTCGATTTTATCAACGATCATCGGAACAGCAGCTGCCATTGGAATTGACGGACTGAAAAAATGGCAAAAAGCAACCATTATGGATGTTACTATGCTTCCCGTATTAAACCCGGACATTGTGACAGGTATTTCCTTAATGCTTTTGTTTTATATCGGTCGCTTACCTACCGGTCGTTTTACACTGATTATGGCACACATGGCGTTTTGTATTCCATATGTCATTTTATCAGTTATGCCAAAACTGAAGCAAGTTAATTCCAGTACCTATGAGGCGGCACTTGATTTAGGCGCAACACCTGCCTTGGCAACGCTTAAGGTGACGCTTCCAGAAATTATGCCTGGCGTTGTAACGGGTCTTTTGATGGCATTTACACTTTCTATTGACGATTTTATTGTAAGTTATTTTACCACCGGCCCCGGTGTTGAAAATCTTTCGATTTTAATTTACAATGCTGCAAAAAAAGGCGTCAGCCCATCGATTAATGCATTGTCTGCACTCATGTTTGCAGTTATTTTAATCTTGCTTGTCATCATTAATGTAAGAACAAATAAACATGAGCAAAAAAATCTTAACTAAACGGAAAAGAGGTTTTTGAAAAATGAAAAAAATATTCGTTTTATGTTTGTCGTTTATTTTATGTGCATCTTTATTTTGTAGTTGCGGTACAAGCCCTGATAAAGTGGTGAAAGTATATAACGCTGCAGAATATATTGCAGAAGGCGTTATTGAAGAATTTGAAAAAGAAACGGGCTACAAGGTCGTTTACAGCGAATTTGCATCCAACGAGGATATGTATACAAAGATCAAAACAACGGCTTACGATGTTTTGATTCCCTCGGATTATATGATAGACAAATTGGTGCGCGAGGACCTGCTTCAGCCATTAAATTTTGATAACATTCCCAACTACCAATATGTTGATGAGACTTTTAAAGCACCTTATTATGACACAAACGATCAATACTCTGTGCCTTATATGTGGTCAACCGTAGGTATTCTTTACAACGGCGAAAAAGTAACAGAGCCGGTAACAGATATGTCTATCATGTGGAATGAAGCATATGCCGGAAAAATATTTATGCTGGACAGTGTTCGTGATACCATTGGTATGACGCTGAAAAAATTAGGATATTCTGTCAATACAGAAGATGACACAGAGCTTGCTTTAGCAAAAGAAGAACTACTAAAGCAGCGTCCTTTGATTTTGGGATATGTAACCGATGAGGTAAAAGACAAAATCATTTCAGGCGAGGGATATTTAGGGCTTGTTTATTCCGGCGAAGCTGGAAAAGCAATAGAGGAAAAAGAGACCTTAAAATATGCAATTCCGCAAAACGGAACCATCTACTGTGTGGACGCAATGGTCGTACCAAAGGCATCTAAAAACAAAGACGGTGCTGAAGCATTTATCAATTTCATGCACAGACCGGATATTGCTGCAAGAAATGCCAAAGAAACCTGCTACGGCATTACCAACACAGAGGGTCTTACTCAACTTCCGGACGATGTGAAAAATAACAAGGGACTTTATCCTGACAGTGCTGTTTTAGCTGCCAGCGAAATGCTGAGAAGTGAAGGCAATATTAATCAAAAATATTTGGAAATCTGGAACGAGATTACCGCAGCAAATTAAAATGAATACATTTTACAAAGATAAAATCCTGTTAGCCCCAATGGCTGGCGTTACAGACCTGCCCTTTCGTACAATCTGCAAAATGTGTGGTGCAGATTTGGTTGTTTCCGAAATGATTAGCTCAAGAGGGCTGCATTATAAGGACAAAAAAACAACCTCTCTTTTGAAAACCAATCAGACAGAAGCCCCGCTCATTGTTCAAATCTTTGGGAATGACCCCGCAATTATGGCAGAGAGTGCAAAAGAATTAGAGAGTCTGGGCGTTTCTTTTCTGGATATTAACATGGGATGCCCCGCACCAAAGATTGTGAAAAACGGCGACGGATGCGCTTTGATGAAAAACGAACTTTTGGCAGGAAAAATTGCAGAAGCGGTTGTAAATGCTGTGACAATTCCTGTCAGCGTAAAATTTCGCGCAGGCTGGGATGATGAAAATATAAATGCAGTTTCCTTTGCAAAAACAATGGAAAACAGCGGAATTTCTGCCATTACCATTCATGGAAGAACAAAGGAACAATTTTATAGCGGCACTGCTGATTTGTCTATTATCAAAAAGGTAAAAGAGACGGTTTCAATTCCCGTAATTGGAAATGGCGATATTACAGATAAGGAAAGCGCCATGAAAATGCGTGATGAAACCGGATGCGACAGCATTATGATTGGCAGAGGCGCATTGGGAAACCCCTTTATTTTTCAATTAATTAAAGAAGATTTGTCAGATGGCACCCCGCATATTCCAACCTGCACAGAAAAACAAAATATGCTGCTGACGCATATCTCCCTTATGGAAGAAATAAAACCAGAGCATGTGGGTGTAGCAGAAATGCGAAAGCATTTTGCCTGGTATTTAAAAGGCGTGCGAAATGGTGCAAAACTGAAAGTAAAGGCATTTTCTGCAAAAACCTATGAAGAATTAAAGGAATTAGCAAAAAATATTATATTTTAACAAAAAAGTGGCTATGGAAATTCCATAGCCACTTTTTATATACAATTTTTTATTGCATCATATACATTCTGCACACCGCTTTTAAAATCTCCGCTATTTGCAACAACGATGTCTGCATATTTCAGATAAAGTTCATGTCGCTGATCATACATATCATAAAGCCGATGCGGTGAATCCTTTAAAAGCGGGCGCCTATCTGCGTTTAAGGTTTTTAAAATATTTTCTACCGAACGATTGATATAAACCACCAGACCATGTTCTTTTAAATATTGCATGTTTTCATCACGAAGCACAACCCCGCCACCTGTAGATACAATGGTATGATAAAAATGAGTTCCAATACGCTTTGCCACTTTCGCCTCAATCTCACGAAAGCCATCATTTCCAACATCTTCAAATATTTGTGAAATGGTTTTATTCTCCATGCGGGAAATATAATTATCCATATCCACAAAAGGCATCTTGAAGCGGTAAGAAAGCGCCATGCCGATGGTGGTCTTCCCCGCACCTGACATACCTATCAATATAATATTTTGTTGTTTTTTTTTATCATTGACCATTGTATCTTACACCTTTTTATTATTTCCCTGAATAATATGCTCTGCTCCTATCAAAATCACATAGGTCTTTTATCTCAATTCTACATTTAACTGTTCTGACAACGCCTTTAGTATCCCTGCAACAACCGGTGCAACATCTTCATCCGTCAGTGTTTTGTTTTCATCACGGAACACAACGGTATATGCCATGGATTTTTTGCCTTCGGGAACCTGCTTACCCTTGTATACATCAAACAGGGTAAGAGATTCAAATATGTTGCCTGCTTTTTTCTTAATAATACTTTCAATTTGTGCTGCCAAAACGCTGTCGTCTGCCAAAAATGCAAAGTCACGCTGGGTGGACGGGAATTTAGGCAGCTTTTTATAGGTTTTGTCAACCTTTGCAAGTGCTATCAATGCATCCAAATCAATTTCGGCAGCATAGACCTGATTTTCCACATCATAATTTTCACAAACAGCCGGATGCATCTGACCAAAGCGGCCAATTTCTTTTCCGCCTGCAATTAATGATGCACATCTGCCCGGGTGGAAGGTGGGGTCATCCGTTTTCGGCAAAAAGCTTGCCTTTACAATGCCCAAATCCTCTAAGAGTGCCTCAACAACACCCTTTAAGTCATAAAAATCACACTTGCCAAACATGCCTAAGGTTACAAAATGTTTTTCTTCCGGCAGTTGTTCGCCGGCAATGGGACGGTACACCTTGCCAATTTCAAACAAGCGCACCTTATCTGCATGGAAGTTTTCATTTCTTGCAACCACTTCCATCATAGATGCAAGTGCAGTTGTTCGCATAATGGAATTTTCAACACCTAAAGGATTAGAAATCACAACAGCATTTCTGCGCGGATCATCCTGGTCCATATTAAGCTTGTCAAAAATATTGGGGTTCGTAAAACTAAATACCAATGTTTCATACATTCCACATCCAACCAAAGTGTTTTTCACACGCGCCTCTATGGTTTGTTCATAGGTTTTGATGCCGATGGTTGCCTCGCCCTTCATCAAGGTAGAAGGAATCTTATCATAGCCATAAATGCGGGCAACTTCCTCCGCTACATCGTTAAAGCAAAGAATGTCAGGGCGGAATGTGGGAACGGTAATTTCTCCATTTTCAATTGTAAAGCCCAAATCACACAGTGCCTTGACCATAAATTCTTCTGATACATCAAACCCAATGAACTGATTGATGCGTGCCGGCTCAAAAGGAATTTTAACAATCTCAGGTTTGGTGCCGTATATATCAATTACGCCATCAACTACCTCACCGCAGCCAAGCTGCTCTACCAGCTCGCAAGCGCGCAAAACTGCAGGCATTGTGTTTTCTGTATCTAAGCCCTTTTCATAACGGGAAGAACTCTCTGTACGAAGACCAAGCTTTTTTGCTGTAATACGAACGGAAGAACCCAAGAATGTAGCGGACTCAAACAACACAGCAGTGGTATTCTCTTTCACTTCTGAGTTTTCTCCGCCCATAACACCTGCAACTGCCACCGGCTTTTTACCGTCACAAATCATCAGCATGGAGCTATCTAATGTATGTTCTTCGCCATCTAAGGTAGTAATTTTCTCTTGTTCCTTTGCACAACGGACATTGATTTCATTACCCTCAAGGTATGACATGTCAAAGGCATGCATAGGCTGACCATATTCTAAAAGCACATAGTTTGTTATGTCAACGATATTATTAATAGAACGGATACCACAAGACTGCAGGCGTTCTACCATCCATCTGGGCGACGGACCAATTTTAACATTTTTAACCATTTTTGCGGTATAGCGCTTGCAAAGCGTAGGTTCATCCACGGTAATCTTCATATAGTGATTGATGTCATCCCCACTGCCCTTTACTACAGGGGTGTTTACTTTAAAAGTGCGATCAAAGGTAACCGCTGTTTCTCTTGCCAAGCCAATTACGCTAAAGCAATCGGGACGATTGGAGGTAATTTCAAATTCCACAATCGGATTATCAAGTCCAAATACCTCTTTGATATCTTTACCCAACGGGAGACCATCCTCTAAAATCAAAATGCCGTATTCAGCATCCGGAAAATCTTCCTTGGTCATGCCGATTTCTTCATAGGAACAAAGCATGCCGTTGGATTCAACGCCGCGAAGCTTTCCTTTTTTAATTTTTGTACCGCCGGGAAGAAGGGCGCCATCCTTTGCAACGGGAACAGTCTGCCCCGCCTTTACATTATCAGCACCTGTCACAATCTGGATTGTTTCTGTGCCGACATCCACCTGACAGATTTTTAATTTGTCCGCATCGGGATGTTTTTCAACAGACAAAAGCTTTCCAGTTACTACATTTTGAATTTCATCGCCTAAATTTTCAATACCCTCAACCTTAGAGCCGGACATGGTTAAGGCGTGGTTATACTCCTCAGGTGTAATACCCGTCATATCTAAATAATCTGAAAGCCAGCTAAGTGGTAATTTCATACTCGTTCAAACCTTTCTTTTTATAAATTAAAACTGTTTTAAAAATCTGATGTCGTTTTCGTATAACAGACGCATATCGTCAATGTTCATTCTTCTCATAACGATACGCTCAAGACCAAGACCAAAAGCAAAACCGCTGTAAACCTCGGGGTCGATGTTGCATCTTCTTAATACATCGGGATGCACCATACCGGCACCCAAAAGCTCAATAAAGCCCTCGCCTTTACATACGCGACAACCCTTTCCGCCACAAACGAAGCAGGAAACATCTACTTCAGCGCTGGGCTCAGTAAACGGAAAATGATGGGGACGCAGGCGAATTTTTGCCTCCTGTCCGTATAATGATTTTAAAAACTGTTCTAATGTACCTTTTAAATCTGCCATGGTAATGCCTTTATCTACAACCAAACCCTCTACCTGATGGAACACCGGAGAATGGGTTGCATCTACTGCATCGCTTCTATATACACGGCCGGGAGCAATGATGCGGATCGGCGGGCGGCTTTTTTCCATAACGCGCACCTGAATGGGCGATGTCTGGGTACGAAGCACCACATTGTCGCTAACATAAAAGGTATCCTGTGTGTCACGAGCAGGATGCTCTTTGGGAATGTTGAGCGCCTCAAAGTTATAGTAATCCAGTTCAACATCCGGACCTTCCGCAACAGAAAAGCCCATGCCCATAAAGATATCCTTGACCTCCTCAAGCACCTTGGTAATGGGATGCAATCCACCAATTTCCTGGCGTCTGCCTGCCATGGTAACATCCAGCACTTCCTCTTTTAATTTCTGCTGACGCTCTTCCTTCAACAGTGCTTCCTTTTTTTCTGCCAAAGCGGTTTCAATGGCAGTACGGATTTCGTTTGCCAAAGCACCGATAACGGGGCGTTCCTCAGCAGACAGAGAACCCATCTGCCGTAGCACCTGGGTAAGCTCTCCTTTTTTACCCAAAACGCTGATTCGCACATCCTCCAAAGATTGAATTGTGTGAAGCTCAGAAAGCTTTGCTTCTGCATTTTTTTGAATTGCAAGTAACTGCTCTTTCATAATGTATCCCTTCCTGCCCGCAATGAGTTTGCGCGCTTTGTGCGGGCGTACAAAGCTGCGATAAAAAGGGCACAAAAAAACTGCCTGCCCCCAAAATAGGGACGGACAGTTGTTCAAATCCGCGGTACCACCCTGATTTCTTCCTATATAAAAGGAAGACACTTCATTTGCGCGTAACGAGCGCACACGCCCCGTCCTAATCGGATTTCCTTTCAGGCGGGAAACTCCGGAGTGAAATTTCACTTGCCGCCTTAACCGGATTTTCTCTCAGCCGGTGGAAAACCCTCTCTCCGTTAGGTCGTGCGGTGCTACTTTGCTCCATCCTCGTCTTTCCTATTCATTTTTTCTCATTTTATCACAGCAGGCAACAAAATGCAAGTCAATTTTGAAAAATTTTAATAAATGGAAAAAATCACAATAAAGTGTTGACGAAAGTCAAAAAAAAATATATAATACTTGTATGCGATTTTAAAAGGAGGAATATACAAATGAAGAAAAGTATCGCGAAATTATGTATCGCCCTACTTGTTATCATAACCTCGGTTGTTGTAGTGCTGACGGGTATGAACATAAGCGTTTTTGATTATGACATTCGTTATCCCAACGCTTTGGACGAGGATTGGGGTATCAGACAAGGGTTAGATTTGGTTGGTGGCTCTGTAATCACATACGAGGCACAAACTGAAACAGCAACAGACGAACAAATGCAGTCGGTTGAAAATGTATTAAGAAACCGTTTAGATGCATTGGGTTATAACGAGGCAACAACCTCTCGCCAGGGAGAAAAAAAGGTGCGCGTGGAAATTCCCGCCATCCAGAATCCCCAGGAAGCGGTTGAAACACTGGGACAGACGGCGAAGCTTTCCTTTAGGGATGCAGACGGCAATGTTGTGCTTGAGGGCGACGATGTTGACTCTGCTGCTGCTGCCTATGGTCCTGTGGATGACACCCAGGTTTCTACTCATTATGTAAAACTAAAATTAAAGGATGTAGGTGTTGATAAGTTCTATCAGGCGACCTTAGCTGCATCACAAAGAACAGACGGCACAAACTACATTTCCATCATGCTGGACGAAACAGAAATCAGCCGTCCCAGCGTATCCAATGGTGCAATTAACTCTGCAGAATGTATCATCTCCGGCGGATTTTCTGACGCAACAGAAACTGCAGAGCTGGCAGCGTTAATCAATTCCGGTAACCTGCCCTTCTCCATTAAGGATGTAGAACTCAGCTCTATCGGACCCACACTGGGCGAAGAGGCGCTGCGCACAAGTTTGATTGCAGCAGGAATCAGCGTTGTGTTGATTTTGTTGTTCATGCTGCTTGTTTACAAATTGTCGGGACTTGTTGCTGATATTGCTCTGTTGGCATACATTGCTATTGTTGTTTATATCATGACATTCTTCCGCATCAACTTAAGCCTTGCCGGCATCGCAGGTATTATCCTCTCTATTGGTATGGCGGTGGATGCCAATGTCATTATCTTTGAAAGAATTAAGGAAGAGTTAAATCTTGGCAAAACCATTAAAACCGCAGTTCGCTCCGGTTTTGACCGTGCATTTATTGCCATTGTAGACTCTAACATCACCACCATCATTGCTGCAGTTGTGCTTTACATCTTTGGTACAGGCACCATTCGTGGTTTTGCAGTTACATTGACCATCGGTACTGTTGTCAGCATGTTCACTGCAATTTTCATTACCAAATACCTATTAAACCTGGTGGTAGATTTAAAAGTGAAAAACCCCTGGTGGTACGGTGCTAAGAAAAAGGAGGTACAATGAGATGAATCGAATCGTTGAGCGTTTTAAATTTTCTGTAATTCTTCCTGTTGTAATCATCCTTTTGGGCGTTGTGTTCTTAATTCCCAACGGCGGCTTTTTGCAGGATGTTGACTTTGCCGGTGGTATGACCATGTATGTGGAAATGGGCAAAGAGGTTGACTTTAATGAGGTTTCCGATGTGGTAGCGGGCGCAGATGAATCTATCAAAGCTCCCAAGGTTTTAAAATCCGAAGGAACACAGATTATTATCCGTACCACGCCCATTGAGCGTGATGTGCGCAACAAAATTATTGTTGCGCTGAAAGATAACTTTGGCATTGATGACAGTGCTGTTTTGCAGGTGGAAGATGTAACTGCAACCATGGGCTCTCAGCTTCGTGCACAGGCACTTAAAGCAGCTTTGATTGCTTGCCTTTTGATGCTGGTTTATATTTCCATTCGGTTTGATATTTTCACAGGTGCTTCTGCGGTGCTTTGCCTGACACATGATGTGCTTATCATGCTGGCGTTTTACGCTATTTTCCGCGTACCTATGAACGCAAACTTTATTGCAGCAATGCTAACCATCATCGGCTACTCCATCAACAACACCATTGTTGTGTTTGACCGTGTTCGTGAAAACATGGGCAAGGTTCGCAGGTCTGATCTTGGCCAGCTGGTGAACTTAAGCATTCGCCAGACTTTCCGTCGTTCCTGCTTTACAACCTTAACCACCATCGTTCCTGTTCTTCTGCTTTACATTTTGGGTGTGGATTCCATTCGTGAATTTGCACTTCCCTTAATTGTTGGCTTGCTTGCAGGAACCTATTCCAGCGTGCTTTTGGCAGGACCGATTTGGGCTATGTTAAAGAAAATTGGAAAGCATAAAAAACACGCATAAAATATGTTTATAAAAAAGGAAACGAATTGAATTCGTTTCCTTTTTTTTGTGGGAAAATCTAAAATAGTATATTTTGTAGTATTATAGAAAATTTACAAAATTTTATACAAGAAACTATACATTATTTACAAAAACAAAGGACAAAATTGTTCAATTATAACAATTTTCAAACAATCTATTGCAAAAAAGATATTTTTGTGCTATAATGATGTGTGAATCTGGGGAGATTTATTATGAAAGAAAGGAGAAAAAAGAATGAAGAAATTATTTTCAATAGTTTTGTCAGTCGCAATGCTTACAGCTATGTTGCTGCCTATGAGCGTTTCTGCTGTAGCTGATGCCGTACCAATTAATGCTTCCGGCGAAACAGTAATTGAACTGGAAAATTACACACAAGCTTCTGGCGACCTTGTGGTTTCCGGCCCGATTGGGGCAGGCCGTTGGGGCAATCCTTTAACCGGCGCAACTGCGACAGGTGTAATATGGCAGTCCAATTATACTAGCGTAGAAGGATGGGATACCGCTTCTGTTGTTGTAAATGTTCCTGTTACAGTAGCAACAGCAGGCGAATATGATTTAACCCTCATTGCCGGCTACAGATATGGTCCCAACAGAATAAGGGTAAATGGTGGCGAACTCATTACTCCCACCAATAGTACCCAGCTTGCTGCTGATTATTTAGGTTCTGTTGCACAAGGACAGGGTTATAGTATTTATGAAAGTGTTGCAACAATTGAGTTAGTTGAAGGCGCAAATACCATTCAGATTGTTCCTGAAATACGTATATATAATGAACAGAGTCAATTCTGTATGGTTCTTGACTGCTTGAAAATTACACCGCCCGCTCCTCCTCCGACAGTGTCTGGTTCAACCACCACTAAGTTCGAGTTTGAGGATGCTCCCTTAAACAACCCTGTTTATACTGAAAGTCTTTTTGATTCAAACACTGCGAACTGGAATTCAAGATATACCGCACCTTTATGTAGCGGTGGATACTATTCACTTTATCGCTCAAAGACTGTTGAAGGCGATACCGAATTCTCAATCACATGGCAAGTAACAGCTGAAAGAGCAGGCACATATGATGTGACCGTAGTTGCTTCGGCGATGCCGTCTGAAATCAGATTCCAGGCAAATAGCGGCGCAATTGTTACTGCAACAAAAGGTGATAAGGTTTGCTCAGGCACAACAGCAACTTCGTCTTGTCAAATGCCTAGAGGTTGTAACTGGAATCAGCATGTATATGAATATAACCTGCAGCTTGATTTAGTTGAAGGTGTCAATACCATTGCATTTGTTCCGTCTAAGACATCAGGCAACGTGTATCAGATGGGTTTGGACTGTGTAACCTTTACACCGCCCGCTCCTCCTCCGACTTTAGATGTTGATGGAATCACCACATTCGAGTTTGAGGACTTTACAACAAAGGATGTTGTGTATTCTGATGTTATCGGTGCTGTAACTACTTTAAATCTTGCAGACAATAGAAATACAGAATATGCAGGTCCTGGTGGTGAAATTGGATATATCGATACAACTGCGCTTACAAGCGAAGCTGGCGAAGGCTGGAATGAGCAAACCTTAACCGTTGCAATGCCTGTAACAGTTGAAAAAGCTGGCACATACAAGGTGTCTTTGACCGGTTTTGACCTTGGTTCTAAATACGCATTCCGCGTAAATAACGGCGAAGTGGTTGAAGCAACAACAGGCGCCGAAGTAGTACCTGGAGGAAATCAGATTGGCAACAGCTACTATTATGGTTTCAGACCCAGCAGATTTGGTGCTGGAAAAACCGCCGCACACGAGTTTGAAGCAGAGCTTTATTTACCTGCAGGCGTAAACACCATTTATTTTGTTCCACAGCAGTATAAGTATTCTAGTGGAACATATTCAAAATTCATAATTGCTGTAGATAACATCAAGTTCATTGGTCCTGATGCTGCATCTGTAGTTGAACAGGCAGCTGGTACAGTTACAGCAAAAGCTTTTCTGGATGACCAGGCTAATAACAGCGGCAAGATTATTCTTGCTCTGTATAATGGCAATGAATTAGTTAAGGTAGCTAACATTGATGCTAACTTGCAGAAATATGTTGAAATTACCGCACAGTATGCTGGTGCATACACAGAAGCAAAGATTTTCGTTTGGGATAACCTTACAAACTGTGCACCACTTTCTGCTGTAACACCTTTGGCTATTAGATAATAGTTTAAGGTAAAACTTTAGATTATTAACATATGTTATTAATC
>JAZPYM010000081.1:0-1549 GCA_045544215.1 Congzhengia sp. | reverse complement strand
CAAGTGCCTGCGGTTTGAGGTTGCATAAATAACAACATTGCTTGACTTTGCAGACACAGAGCCTTCTAAGATTGCCTTTAATGCACTGAAATTATCATCATCCTTTGTGAATGACAAATCATCAATGAACAAGATGAATTTAAGCGGATTTGCATTGAGTTCATCAAGAATTTTCGGTATGCCGTGCAGTTGTTCCTTACGAACTTCAATAATGCGGAGACCATTATCGCAAAGCTCATTTACAACGGCTTTTACTGTGGAAGATTTACCCGTTCCTGCATCACCCGTAAGAAGAATATTTGCAGCAGGCTTACCGGCGAGCAGAGCCTTTGTGTTATCCATTATCACATTCTGCTCACGCTTATAGTCAATAAGGTCCGACATCTTTGTTTCATCGGGATTCTGAACAGGAGTGATCTGACCATCCTCACCGATATAAAACATTCTGTACTTTGCATATGTGCCATAGCCGTATTTACTTATGTTATCAAGGCGCTTTATATACTCTTTGGATATATTGCATTTTCCGGTATAGTATCCGGGAAGAAAGTCAAACTCACTTAAAAGTTCTTCGGCAGAAAGTGATGCAACCTCATCGAATGTTTTCAATTCGTTTTCAAGGCTTTTTGTAAGAAGTGCAGAGGGTGCTTCGCCTTTTCCTCTGAGCTTTACATAAACATTTTCACTTTCAAATACAATTTTCTTCACATATTCGGACAAGTCCTCTACACCTGTCTTATAAAGCTCCGAAACAAATAACGTATATGCATCAACCTTGTCTGCCTCGTTTGCTTCATCCGCAAGGTCTAAAAAGTTCATAAGTGCCTTTATCACTTTATCTTCAAGTAAATCTCTCATTACAGATACCGCATGAAGGCGAAGTGATAATGCTTTTAATTTGTTCAATTCAGTACAGCTCCTTCAGCACCGCTTGAAACCAACGCTGCATAGCGTTTTAAGTATCCTGAAAGTTCTTTTGTTTTTGGCACAAAGCTTGCCATACGCTTTTCTATTTCTTCTTGGGATACTTTAAGTTCAAGCTTATTTTCAGGAATATTGATTGAGATTATATCTCCGTCTTTAACAATTCCTATCATACCGCCGCTTGCAGCTTCGGGCGATACATGACCGATACAAGCACCTCTTGTCGCACCTGAAAATCTTCCGTCTGTGATGAGTGCAACACTGTTGCCAAGTCCCATACCCATAATAGCAGATGTGGGGTTGAGCATTTCTCTCATACCGGGACCGCCTTTTGGACCTTCGTAGCGGATTACTACAACATCACCGGCTACGATTTTACCGCTGTTTATTGCTTTTTGTGCATCTTCTTCTGAATCAAATACCTTTGCAGGACCTTCATGCACAAGCATTTCGGGAAGAACTGCACTTCTTTTTACAACGCTTCCGTCAGGTGCAAGATTTCCACGAAGAACCGCAATTCCGCCTGTCTCTGAATACGGATTTTCAATCGGGCGAATAACTTCAGGATTGAGATTTACTGAGCCTGAAATATTTTCTCCTATGGTTTTGCCTGTTACGGTCATAC
>JAZPYM010000080.1:0-19024 GCA_045544215.1 Congzhengia sp. | reverse complement strand
CCTCCGACTTTGAAGAACCTCCGGAATATCAGGCGTAAGAGGCCTTCTCCGCAGAGAAATCAAAAAGGAGATCCATTCCTTTCCTGCACCGTCATTGCGAGGGCCGGGGAGCGTGGGTCTCCTTTTTTTCGACACTGCGGCAAAGCGGGACAGGATGATCAGTACCTATTTTCTCCGCCGCTTATCCCTTTTCCAACAGCAGCTATATATAATAGGAAGAAACTCGTACAACAGAGACAAACCCGCAGCAAACAGGAACAGAAAACAGGCAAAGCAAAAACCCTTGAGAACTTTTCATTCTCAAGGGTTTTTCTGTCTGGGTGGAGAGATTCGAACTCTCGGCCTCTTGAACCCCATTCAAGCACGCTACCATCTGCGCTACACCCAGGCAACATTGACATTATAGCAAATAAATTGAGGATTGTCAAGCGTTTTATATAAAAATAAAAGAAAAATCTGCGCCCCATATGTTGAAGCGCAGATTATTTCTATTTATTTTTTTGCTTCTGCAATGACAGCGTCTGCAACAATTTGCGGCGCTTCCTCATAATTTGTTATTTCATACTCAAAACTGCCGCGTCCATTTGTCAACGCTTTTAAATCCGTTGCATATCTTTGCATTTCTGCTGCCGGAACAATTGCCTCGATTTCTGTATCTACATTATCAACCGGCGTCATATTTAAAATTCTGCCGCGTCTTTTATTTAAATCTCCCACAACATCCCCTGTGCACACACTGGGAGCAATCACTTTAACTGTCCCAACCGGTTCAAGTAATATCGGGTTTGCCTTGGGAAGTCCTTCCTTATATGCAAGTGCCGCAGCCGTTTTAAATGCCATTTCAGACGAATCCACCGAGTGATACGACCCATCTACTAAGGTCGCCTTTAAATTAGTCATAGGATATCCGGCTAAAACACCTTCCTTCATAGCATCCACAATTCCTTTTTCAACTGCAGGAAAGAAGTTCTTTGGCACTGTACCACCAAATACATTTTCCTCAAAAACAAGTGTATCACTAATGGTAGGCTCAAATTCAATCCAGACATGCCCATATTGACCATGACCACCTGATTGTTTTTTGTGCTTTCCTTCCGCTTTAACCTTTGATTTGATTGCCTCACGATATGGAATTTTGGGTAACTTTAAGTTTAATGAAGTGCCAAATTTGTTCTCCAGTTTCGCACACAAAATATTGAGATGTTGTTCCCCTAAACCAGAAAGAATTGTTTCGTGGGTTTCATGGTTTCTCATAAGCGTAAAGGTTTTATCCTCGCTGGAAAGCTTCGCAAGTCCGGCGCTGATTTTTTCCTCATCCCCCTTGCCCTTCGGCTCTACAGCCATAGAAAGCACAGGTTTTGGGAATTGCAAAGCACCAATGGCAACAGGGAATTTTGTGTCACACAATGTATCCCCTGTTTCCGTGGATGAAAGCTTGGATAATACACCAATATCCCCAGCGCATAGAGAATCTACTTCCATTTGCTTCTTTCCGCGCATTGTATAGATTTTTCCGATTTTTTCTTCTTTCCCTATCGCAGGGTTAATCAGCATGCAATCCGGTTTTAATGTACCTGATAAAACTTTAAAGTAAGAAAGCTTGCCAACATAACTATCCACAACAGTTTTAAACACTTGAAGAACAACGGATCTGTTGCTATCACATATGATTTCTTCAACTTGTCCTGTAATCTTATTTTCGCCCTCAGCATGAGCAAATTCATTAGGTGCCGGCATATAATCTGCAATGGTATTTAAAAGGTGTGTAATACCAATTTTTGAAAGAACACTGCCACAGATAACCGGTACAACTGTCCCCTCTTTAATGCCATATTTAAGCGCAGTCTTAATTTCTTCTTCGGTAAACTCCTCCCCGGCAAAATATTTTTCCATCAAATCATCATTAACCTCAGCAACAGCTTCAAGCAGTAATTCACGACTTCGCATTGCAACATCCATATGTTCTGACGGAATTTCTTCATAGCGGTGGGTGTCACCATCTGGTGAAAACATTTTTGCACGCATTTTAATAACATCAACAAACCCTGTTAACGCATCCCCTTGCCTGATAGGAAAAGTAAAAGGTGCAATGCTTTTCCCGAATATATCATCCATTTGCTCTACAACTTTTGCATAATCTGCCTTTAAGTCGTCCATTTTGTTAACAAACACGATTTTTGCTTTTGTTTTTGCCAGTTTCCAAGCTCGTTCTGTTCCTGCAGAAACACCAGATTTTCCGCTGATAACAATTAACGCACTGCCACACACAGAAGCACCTTCAATTTGTTCTCCAACCAGTTCTGCCGTTCCGGGTGTATCCAGCAAATTAATTTTTGCACCATTCCATTCTAACGGAAGAAGGGATGTATTAACAGAAATTTTTCTTTTTACTTCTTCAGAATCATAGTCTGATACTGTGTTTCCATCTTCAACCGTGCCTATGCGTTCAATCACACCGGCTTTGTGCAGCATTGCTTCGCAAAGGGAAGTTTTGCCTGCATTAGAATGTGCTAAAACACAAATGTTTCTAATGTTTTCCGTGTAAATCATACCTGTCATCCTCCTAAATTATAAAAAATGTGCAATTATTTTCCTATGACAAAATGGTCATAAAAATTTGCTATATTATAATATTCGACGACAAGTAGGTCCCATCCTTGTTTATTTCGTCTTAAAAACATACAAAAATCAGGTAATTTATTTGTGCAATTTAACAACAAAAAAAAGACCACGATAGAATTCATTTCCATCGTGGTCTTTAAAAGAAAGATTAGTTTAATTCAGCAAAATACTTGATTGTTCTAACCATCTGGCTGGTATAAGAATTTTCATTATCATACCAGGAAACAACCTGAACTTCATATAAATCATCAGAAATCTTGGATACCATTGTCTGTGTTGCATCAAACAAGGAACCATATCTGATACCGATTACATCGGAAGAAACGATCTGGTCTTCGTTGTAACCAAAAGATTCAGAAGCTGCAGCTTTCATAGCTGCGTTGATGCCCTCAACAGTAACATCTGTTCCCTTAACAACTGCTGTTAAAATTGTTGTAGAGCCTGTGGGAACCGGAACACGCTGTGCAGAACCGATAAGTTTGCCGTTCAGTTCAGGAATAACAAGACCAATTGCCTTTGCAGCACCTGTAGAGTTAGGAACAATGTTTACAGCACCTGCTCTTGCGCGTCTCAAATCGCCTTTTCTGTGCGGACCGTCCAAAATCATCTGGTCGCCCGTGTAAGCGTGGATTGTGGACATGATACCAGACTGGATAGGTGCATATTTATTTAATGCATCTGCCATAGGAGCCAGGCAGTTTGTTGTGCAGGATGCGGCAGAAATAATGGTATCTTCTGCTGTCAATGTATCTTCATTTACGCTAAATACGATTGTTTTCAAATCGTTACCTGCAGGAGCAGAGATAACAACCTTTTTTGCACCTGCATCAATGTGTGCCTGTGACTTTTCTTTAGAGCAATAGAAGCCTGTGCACTCAAGCACAACATCTACGCCGATTTTTCCCCAAGGAAGATCTGCTGCTTTGGGCTCTTTGTAGATGATGATTTTTTTACCATCAACAACGATATAGTCCTCGCCTGCTTCCACTGTATGACCATCATATCTACCCTGAGATGAGTCATACTTTAAAAGGTGTGCAAGCATTTTCGGATCTGTTAAATCGTTAATTGCTACAACCTCATAACCTTCTGCACCAAACATTTGTCTGAATGCAAGACGACCGATACGGCCGAAACCATTAATTGCAACTTTTACTGACATGTTTTTTCCTCCTAATTTGTTATTAATTTATCAAATATATATTACACCAAATCAAACAAGATTTCAAGCATATAATGAAAATTTTTACAATTTATATAAAAATTATTCTGCCGGTTGGTATTTTTTAAGAAGTTTTATTGTCTTAATCACTGGTTTATCAATCAAAGTTTCCCCATTTACTGCACTATTTGCAATTTCATCCACATATTCCATGCCTTCCACTACTTTTGCAAACGCAGCATAATTTCCATCTAAAAACGTGGAATCCCCATGAACAATAAAGAATTGCCCACTGGCAGAATCTTTCACATTCGTTCTTGCCATGGAAACCACACCACGGGTATGAGATAAAGCGTTGTCGATGCCATTGCTTGCAAATTCGCCTTTAACGGTTCTGCCCGAACCGCCGATACCATCGCCATTGGGGGAACCGCCCTGAATCATAAAATCTTTCACTGCACGGTGGAATGTAAGTCCGTCATAATAACCGTCTTCAACCAGTTCAATGAAAAACGAAACTGTTTTCGGTGCATATTCCGGCAAAAGTTCCATCACGATATTGCCGCCTTTTTTCAGTTCCAGCTGAACATATTGATTTAAAGCTTGTGTTTCCATTTGTTCTTCCTCTCCTTTTTTGCCGCACGCGGAAAATAATAACGCCACACATAGAATTGCACCAAGTAGTGCAACACATTTCTTACTTTTCATGAGTATAACCACCCTTTATTTTTGTCACAAATTTTATTTTACCATATTTTTTTAAAAAAACAAGCATATAAACACGATATTTATACAAAATTTGAAATTGGCTTTGTTAACGAAACATAATAATCCGGAAATAGCGCCTTTGCTTTTTCGATATTTGGCATTTGCGTAAAAATGCCAAAGCATGTAGCACCGCTACCACTCATCATTGCATGTAGTGCACCAATTTGTTTTAAATTTTCAATAACGTCATCAATATCAGGACACAATTCAGCCGTAACAAGCTGCATCACATTTTTCATATATTTTGTGGCAAGTGTCACATTTCCTGCTGCAAGTGCCTCAACACAGGCACGATTATCAACCATTCCATATGCAAGATGATGATCAATTTGTTCATAAACTGTTTTTGTACTGATTTTACAATTTGGATTTACAAGAAGAATCCAGCAATCTGAAGACAAGCCGCGAATTGTGCTGATTTTTTCTCCAATCCCTGTGGCAAATGCCGGTTTTTCCTGAATACAAAACGGAATATCTGCTCCAAGTTTCAGGCCAATTTCCATCATACGGGATAACGGCAATTCCAGGTCACAAACCGCATTGATCGCCTTTATGACAGCTGCTGCATCAGCGCTGCCCCCTGCCATGCCCCCTGCGATAGGAATTTGTTTATCAATTGTGATATCAAAACCACACGCAAGGTCAAACGCATTGCACATTTCAACACATGCACGATAAGCTAAATTTTCATGATTATCCGGCACATCAGGATGGTTACAGGTAACCGTAATATCGCCCGTATCATTTTTATTAACCACAACGGTATCAAACAGAGCCACATGCTGCATCAGCATGGCAACTTCATGATATCCATCGTTCCGTTTTCCCAATACATCCAAAGTAAGATTAATCTTTCCATGGGCTTTTATTTTCAAAATCAATCGCCCCTTAATTTACAAATTCAAATTCAATGTCATATAACTGAACGGTATCCCCTTCTTCAATTCCCGCCTCAACCAGCGCTGCAATAATACCTTTACTGCGCAGTGAATTCTGGAAAAACTGAAGTGACTCATAGTCGTCAAAATTGGTGCTTTCCACAATCTTCAAAACTGCGTCGCCGGAGACAGAGAAAACGCCGTTTTGCACGCTGATTTCAAATGATTCATTGCGTGCCTGAACGCTTTCAAAATTGTCTTCCTCAATTTCAAATTCGGGAATTGGGATTTCTTTTAATTTTGATGCAACAATTTTCATAAGTTCATTTGTGCCCTGGTGTGCTGCTGCAGAGATAAAAAACACCTCCACGCCGCGTTCCTGCATTGCTTTTTCAAATTCCCTCTTTTTTTCATCGTCATATAAAACATCTATTTTATTTCCAACGGCAATTTGCGGTTTTTTTGGCAATTGGGGATTAAATTTTTTCATTTCCTCACAAATAATGTCAAAATCTTCTATGGGATCTCTTCCCTCTGTTCCGGAAACATCCACAATATGAAGCAGAATCCTCGTCCGCTCAATGTGACGCAAAAATTCATGTCCCAAACCGATGCCTGTATTTGCGCCCTCTATAATGCCGGGAATATCCGCCATAACAAAACTGCCCGCATCTCCCGCTGATACAACACCCAAATTGGGTTCGAGCGTTGTAAAATGGTAGTTTGCAATTTTGGGTCGCGCACTGCTAACTGTTGACAAAAGCGTGGATTTTCCTACATTTGGAAAACCTACAAGACCCACATCTGCCAACAATTTCAGTTCTAAAGTAAGGGTTCGTTCCGTCGTTTTTTGCCCCGGTTTTGCAAATTTTGGTACCTGTCTCGTAGGCGTTGCAAAGTGAACATTGCCCCAACCGCCGCGACCGCCTTTTGCAGCCACAAAGGTATCTCCATGTTTTTTTAAATCCGCAATCAGTTTGTTTGTTTCTGCATCCCGCACCAATGTGCCTGCCGGAACAGAAATAAGTACATCTTCCCCATTCTTTCCTGACGCTTTTTTGGCGCGTCCGTCTTGTCCATTTCCTGCTTTATATATTTTTTTATATCGAAAATCAGTTAATGTAGAAAGCTGGGAATCCGCGACAAAAATAACGCTTCCTCCGTTGCCTCCATCGCCACCGTCCGGCCCGCCTGCAGCCACATATTTTTCGCGATGAAAGGAAACCAATCCGTTTCCGCCATTTCCTGCTTTTACTGTAATTGTTGCAATATCGGCAAACATAGCTTCACTCCTTATACACAAGCCGTTCGTATTCTATAGATTACCCCATTATTATACAAAAAATTTATTGCTTTGTCAAATAACTGCATAAAAAAAGAGAACCCATGCGGGCACTCTTTTTTATGTTTACAAAAATTACTTTCCTTTTTTTACAATTGGTAAAGAAATAAAGACCGAAGTACCTTCCCCTGGTTTACTTTCAATACGAATTTGCCCGCCATGAGACTCCACAATGCTTTTTGATATAGCAAGTCCCAAACCGGTGCCTCCCAGTTCTCTGCTGCGCGCTTTATCCACACGATAAAAGCGTTCAAAAATTCTTGCAAGGTCTTTTTCGGGAATGCCTATTCCCGTATCCTGTACCTCAATTTGTATTTCATGATACACCTTACCGGCATTCACTGTGATTTTTCCGCCATTGGGGGTGTATTTAATGGAATTTGAAATAATGTTATAAAGCACTTGTTCCAGCTTATCACTATCGCCGTAAAAGTCCGGCAAATCGGAAAATTGTTTAAACTGCAAGCGGTGACCTTTCTCGTTTGCTACTAACGACATTGTGCTGACAACATCATGAATCATTGCTTTTAATGAGAATGTATTTTTATTCAGCGACTCTGAATTTTCCAGGCTTGACAAAACTAAAAAGTCTTTAACCAACCGAGTCATTCTGTCTGTTTCATTTAAAATTGTATTGGTAAAGGATGCTGCTGTTTTATTATCCTTTACAAAATCCAGCAAGGTTTCTGCATAGGACTTAATAGTGGTTAGAGGGGTCCGTAATTCATGAGAGACATTGGCAACAAATTCACGGCGGGAATTTTCAAGTTTTTGTTGTTTTGTGATGTCATGCAAAACCACAAGTACACCACCTGTTTTGTTCCGCTCATCATCAAAAACAGCAAAATTCAATTTTAAAGCAAGATTATCCTTAACAACTTCCCGTTCGCAATTCCGTCTTTCCCCGAGGTATAACAGATCACCAATTAAAATATCTGCGCCGAGGAATGAAAATAATTTATCAAAACGATATCGTTCTATGCCATTGATACGAAGCATCTTTTTCGCAGTGGCATTAATGTGCATGATTTTTCCGTCTGTATCAAAAGCGATAACGCCGTCTGTCATATTTTGCAGAACGGCTTCAATCTTATTTTTTTCTGTTGAAATATCCGAAAGCGTGCCCTGGAGTTTATAGGACATATCGTTAAAGGTTTCAGAAAGAATGCCAATTTCGTCGTTGCCCTTATGGGTTTCAACTCGAAAATCAAATTCACCCTCAGACAAGCGTTTTGCCCTTTTGGTTAAATTGGAAATTGGTGTGGTAATCGCACGGGAAAGAAAATAACCAATGATAATGGAAACACCCGCGCCCAAGACAACTGCCTGAATAATGATTTCAAACATATGGCGAATAATCTTAACCAAATCTTCCTTTGTGTCTTTGACATAAAGAATAATGTCACCTTGTGGTGCATGGACTAACACTGCATAATCCATGTACTGCTTTCTGATATCAATATGATTGCCTACATTTCCCCCTAATGCACTGATGTAATTTTCTGAATTTATATATCTCCCGCCCGTTTTTGCGGAGGAGCCATCTAAAATCGCCCCTGTTTCAGCAGAAATAAGGTAATAATTACGACAAGAATCAATGCCAAGATTCGTTGTATAAGCCTTTAATGTATTGCTGATATATTGCTCGTCGCTTTGCGCACCCTTTTCTAAATCAGCAATAAAACTTTTGTTTAGTTTCTGACTCATTTCATCAACAAACATGTCATGATAAAAATCGGAAACGCGCAACACTAAAAATGCTCCTGCGACTGTCATAATCGCGAGCATTAGAAGTACAAATACCGCCATAAGTTTCCATTTTAGGCTTCTAAACATGTCTATCGTTCCTCAATATATCCCTTTTATTTGCGAAAATAATACCCAACACCGCGTTTAGTCAAAATATACTTTGGATTACTGGAATCATCCTCAACTTTTTCGCGGAGTCGTCTCACGGTAACATCAACAGTCCGCACATCGCCATAAAATTCATAACCCCATACGCTTGAAAGGAGCGCTTCTCTGGTAAAAATACGGTTCGGCTGGGTTACCAAATATTTTAAAAGTTCATATTCTCTTAAAGTCAAATCAAGAACGGTTCCGTTCTTTACCGCTTCGTACTGTGTTGCATTGATGATAAAATTGTCATCGATCTTAATTTTATCATCTGTATCACTTTGTGCATCAGTGGAAATGCGTCGAATATTTGCCTTTACGCGTGCAATCAGTTCACGAACAGAAAAAGGTTTTGTGATGTAATCATCAGCACCAAGCTCCAATCCCAATACCTTGTCAACTTCCTCATCACGCGCTGTAATCATAATGATTGGAACATTCAATTTCTCACGAATTTTGCGACACACATCAAACCCATCCATTTTGGGAAGCATAATATCCAACAATATCAAATCCGGATTTTGTGTCAAAGCACATTCAAGTGCTGTAAGACCATTGTCCGCAGTTAAAACTTCAAATCCTTCTTTTTCAAGATTAAATTTTAAGATGTCAACAATCGGTCTTTCGTCATCAACCACAAGAATTCTGCGTTCCATGTTATGCATCCTTTCATACAAGTATCAACAAAAAATTTCTCCAAATTGATACAACATTCCCTTTTATTATAAAATATTTTTGCATTGATGTCAATTGAATTCGACAAAAAGAAAAAAAATATATTTTGTGTTGAAAAATGTCGATAAATATAATATAATAAAAAGGTAATTTGTTAAAAGGAGAATTATCATGCGGAAACTCATTTCCTGTGCATTAATTGTTGCGTTGCTTATTTGCAATACAGTATATATTTCCAATGCGGAAAACGATAAAGAAACAAATCAAGAACAAACAATAGACACAAATCGTGATAAGGTAAATCGAAAAAAAACAGAGGAAACTTTTGGCCCAAAAATTGAAGAAAAAAACAAAGACACAGAAAAAAAAGAGGACGATAAACCAAGCCAGAACAAAGACGCAAACGGACCGGAAATTTTGTCTGATGCCGCAATTTTAGTCAATAAAAACACCGGAAAAATTTTATACGAAAAAAATGCGCACAAACAGATGTACCCTGCAAGTACAACAAAAATTATGACTGCATACATTGCTTTAAACCGATTGGATTTATCACAAGAACTGGTTGCCAGCAAGACGGCTGTAGATATTCCTTTGGACAGTTCAAAAATGGCATTGTCAGAGGGAGAAATTCTCTCCGCAGAGACACTTCTATATGCATTAATGGTGCAATCTGCTAACGATGCCGCAAATGTTTTGGCAGAGGCCGTGTCAGGCTCAATTTCTGAGTTTGTTAACCTAATGAATCAAACTGCATTAGAACTTGGAATGGAAAATACGCATTTTGTCAACCCGCATGGCTATCACGATGATAATCACTACACCACCGCCTATGATATGGCAATTGTTGCACAAAAAGCTATGGACAATCCCACATTTGCAAAAATCGTCGGGACAAGATCTATCACGATTCCACCAACAAATAAGTACAAAGAAGAACGCATTTTCTCCACGCGGAATTCGCTGATCAACAACAGAAGCAGTTTACCCCTGCGATATTCTTATGCCAACGGAATTAAAACCGGTCACACTGATAAAGCAGGTCAATGTTTGGTTGGCAGTGCAAAACAAAATGGAATGGAGCTAATTACTGTTGTATTTCACGCTCCAAAAAATATTGTTGATCGTGTTTTTACAGATACAATAAATTTATTTTCATATGCAAATGCAAACTATCGTATCCAAACAGTTTTAACGCCTGATGATTTGGCGTCTACATGCCGCGTTAGATGGGCGTTTGGAAAATCTCACCTTGTGTTAAAAACAGGCAACGATGTAAAAGCACTCCTGCCTCGCAAAAATTATGATAAATCACTCTTAACCAGTGAAATTAATATTGACAAGAATATTACAGCACCGGTGAAAGAAGGACAAAAACTCGGTGAAATAAAATATTATTATGACGGACAAGAGGTTACCTCTGCTCCCCTGCTGGCAAGCAGAAATATTTCAAGAAGCTATATAAAGCAGTTTTTCTCTTACTTATTAAGTCTATGGTTTTTAATGATTTTAGGAATAATTGTTGTTATTATTTTATTACGTCGAAGAAAAGAAGTTCGCCGTATAAAAAAACTGCGCCAATTAAAAAAAGATGCAAATCGGGGTGATTCATTTGACAGATATAGATAATGTGTCCTCTAAAAACACATTTGCTTCCAATTTGAAGCGAATAATGCAAAAGAAAAATATAAAAAGCAAGGACCTTGCAAATGCTGTAGGATTATCAAAATCTGCTATCAGTAATTATATAGCAGGAATTTCTATGCCGAGGGCAGAACTGCTTTCTAAAATTGCAGGGGTATTAGATGTATCGGTTGATGCATTGATTTGTCGCGCCAAAACAACCTTTAAAGAGGATTTCGATGCATCATTATTCTACGAAGTTCCCCTGTTTAGCGCTTTACTGTCCACCAGTCAGCAGGTATATCGAAATGACAACTTTAACGGCAGTATTGCCCTCCCTTTTCCACCATATGGGGACTTTCAGTGCTATGCAATAAAAGTCATTGACGAATCGGTGTCCTGCTTTGGAATCACGCGCGGAAGCATTGTTTTGTTTGCTGCAAATACAGAGGTAAAAAACGGGCAACTTGCTGCAGTACTATTAAAAGACCAACGCAAAGTCGTTATCAGGCGCGTATCTTTTGAAAAAGAAGAAATGATTTTATCAGCGGGAGAAAATTCTACATCCTATCCGCTCAACGAAGAAAATCTATCAGTTGAAATTTTGGGAAAAGTTATATTTGCAACATTTTTTCCAAATATGTAACAGCGACAAACTGGTCCTAACGGCTTGTCGCTATTTTTATAAAAATTTCGGGTAAAACTATATAGAGAATCTAAATCAGGAGAATGCAAATGGTTACATTTGATGAAATTAAAAATAACAAAGAAATCAGAACTTATATTAATCAAGCAGATAGCTCTTTGATGGCGCTGGGATTCACAGAGCATAGCGTTGCACATGTTGCAACTGTAGCAAAAAATGCCAAATATATTTTACAAACTCTTGGATTTTCTGCGCATGATATTGAGCTTGTGCAAATAGCCGCATATCTGCACGACATTGGAAATATGATAAACCGGGTTGACCACTCACAAAGTGGCGCTTTGCTTGCTTTTCAAATATTGCACAGATTAAAGATGCCCCCGGAAGATATTGCGCTGATTACAACCGCCATTGGAAACCACGACGAGGGTACCGGTGTTCCTGTTAACCCCATCGCCGCTGCCTTAATATTAGCAGATAAAAGCGATGTGCGCAGAAGTCGTGTGCGAAATCAGGATTTTATTTCCTTCGATATACACGACAGAGTCAATTATTCTGTAAAGAAATCAAAAATCGAAATTGATGACTCCAAAACCATTTTACAACTCTCCCTGGTAATAGACAATCAGTTTGGTAGTATCATGGATTATTTTGAAATTTTCATGGAACGAATGTTGCTTTGCCGAAAAGCATCAGAAAAGCTTGGGCTAAAATTTAAACTTATCATTAACGAACAACAAATACTATAGGAGGGATTGCTTTGAAAATAACTTTTTTGGATGCAAAAACCTTAGGAAATGACATTTGCTTTGATGAATTTCATCAGTTAGGTGAAACAGTTGTTTTCCAGACAACCATGCCCTGCGAAATGCAGCAGCATATAGATGACAGCGATGTTGTAATTGTCAATAAAATCAAACTAAACGAACAAACACTAAAATATGCACACAACTTAAAGCTCATTTGTGTTGCTGCAACCGGTTTTGATAATATAGATTTGGAATATTGCAAAGAACATAACATTGCTGTGTGTAATGTTGTAGGATATTCCACACACAGTGTTGCACAAGTTGCACTTACAATGGCGTTTTCACTTGCTACACATTTACCGGAATATAACGCCTTTGTCCATGATGGCAGTTATACAAAAGGTGGTGTTGCAAACTACTTAATCCCTGTTTATCACGAATTGTGCGGAAAAGTCTGGGGCGTTATTGGTTTGGGAAACATTGGCAAGCAAGTGGCACGCGTTGCAGAAGGCATGGGGTGCCATGTAATTGGATACAAGCGCACACCAGATAAGGATTTTCCATGCTGTAGTTTGGAAGAGTTATGCAAAACCGCCGATATCATCTCCATCCATCTGCCGTTGAGTGAGGAAACAAAAGGTATTATCGATAAAAATATGATTGCATTTATGAAAAAAGATGCGATTGTTATCAATGTATCTCGCGGCGCTGTAACAGATGAACAAGCGCTAGCTGATGCAGTTTTAAATCACCGTATCGGCGGTTTGGGTATTGATGTCTATTCCGTCGAACCGTTTCCCGAAGAACACCCGTTTACTGCCCTCTTAGGACTTCCAAATGTGTGCCTGACACCTCATATGGCGTGGGGCGCTTATGAATCCAGAACGCGTTGTATGCATGAAATTGCTTGTAATATCAAAGCGTATTTCTCCGGAGAAAAGAGAAATCGGTTGATATAAATATCAACCGATTTTATTTTTGTGACATCTGTCACATATTAATACAATCAGCAATTACTCTGCCACTTTATATGTATTCCACCATTTGATAATATCATTAAGAAGAAAATTTCAGCAGATATGTTTTTTTACATAATTCCTATAAAAAACTTGATTTTTAATTAAAAATAGTGTATCATAGATGTTGTGTATTTTGCAAATAGTTATTCTTGTCTTATAAAAACGAAGCGATTTAACACGCACAGAATAGTATTGAAGTGGTCATAACGGAGAGTACTCGAAATCCCCTCGGTTACACTGTAACTATACCCTCATAAATGGCTTAACCGTGCGGGTTTAAGCGAGGTTCAAACCTTGTTTTTACACCCTTATCTAGCGGTTTTTCTAGCCATTTCTAACATTTTTCTAACAAAATTTTATAATTTGCTCAGTTTTTTCTCCGTCAAATCGGAGTTCAAACATATCTGGAGATGTACCCAAGTGGTTGAAGGGTCCGGATTCGAAATCCGGTAGGTCGGTTTTGCCGGCGCTAGGGTTCAAATCCCTACATCTCCGCCAAAAAGCCTTGAAAATATCACGTTTTCAAGGCTTTCATGTTTATTGATAGACAAATACTATTATCTGTGATATAATGATGGTATCGTTAAAAAGGAGGATAATCTTATGGACTATGAAAAAGAAATATATGAGCTAAAAAAAGAAAATGAAACACTAAAAGAAAAATTAGGCTTTTTAGAATTTAGACTTGAGTTATTAGCAGAAAACTCCAATGTATCAAATCTACTATTTGAATGCAAGACAACATATTCTCAATATGTTGCAATAATGGACTTGATGGATGAAATGAGAGATAAACTCGACCATAATGAAGGCATAAATCATAATGATTTTGAAAACAAAATTGGTATAATAACCGGAAACTATGACTATCATTTTGCGGAATTGATAGCCAGATCTTTTATGGAAGATGACCGATGGATAGAAGTTTTTCCAGCGTTATATGGCCATATGCCGAAATATAAGCTTTTTTTGGAAAAGCGTAACAAAGGTGAATAACAATGTGTGATACAATATCTTTGACCGCAGATATACTAGGTATTATTAGTGCAGCCATCACACTTATATCCGCAATCTCTATCCGAATATACTACAAAAAGATCGTTAGACAATATAATGTCGAAAAACTGACACTCTCAGAGCAACATATTCACCAGGCTATTGAATACACTCAACAGTTAAAGAAACTGTATAACGCTAATAGCCGTGGGTTATCATCAAATAAATTGTCTGAACTCTATGGCAATATCGAAGAGAAGCTAAGTTTGATTATTTTTGAACTCCCATCTTCTTTTGATGAAATTTTAACTACATCATGTGAAGCCAAACAATTGATACAAAAAGCAACAGAGCAAACTTGCATATCTTCAAAAAATTCTCATTTTGAGGATCTATGCGTAATGTTAGAGACATTAAATCTCACAATAAAAAGAGAGAAAGAAAATATACAACACGAGAATATGAAATAATATTGAAGGTGTAAAGTAATTAATAGGTGTAACTACCATGATCAACGGAGTTTGGTTGTTACACCTATTTCCATTTCTTCACACGCCCTTTAACAGCCGTCTCATTTGCGATTTAATGTCTTGGGTGGTGTAACTACCCTACCCGATAGAGTTTGGTCTCACAACCCCTTTAACAGCCTTTCTAACTCGGCCTCAAAATCGATTTTAAAGAGTGAGGGCGTACTCTTATGAGCACGCCCCAAGAATCATTTTTTAAATATGTTTTTTCTATGATACTCTATAAATTCAATATTATCAGCATTTACATCAATTTTCATTTGTTCACCAATATTCAAAAACATTCTATTTGTTTTATCAAGTTTATTTGAAATTAATATATTTCCGTTATTATCAAAAGAAATAAAGCCTTTATCAAATAATTTATTGTGATTTGGACACAGCAAAAGTCCATTAAACTCATTTAGCTTTTCGTTTTCATCACTAACGCTCCATGGTTTAATATGACTTGCAATCAAAAATTCTTCGTTATTAACACCACATAAGCAGCATTTACCGCCATGTTTTTCCAACATAATTCTCCTAAAGTAACTTTGATTAATTCTCACTTTAGAAACAATTTCCTTTTCAGAGCCTGTCAGCTTTCCCGTGTCATCAATCTTTTTGATGTCATTTTTTCGTCCTGTTTCAACGCTTTCGATATAGCTTATTACTTCAGCATTCATTTCAGGGCTTCCATACCAGACATTCGATTGCCCCATTCCGATTACAGTCTTATCTCTTTGCGAAGAACTAAGCAATGTTGCTCTTTCGGCAGATATATTATACCAATAAAATTCAGATTTCCTTTTCCCCATCTGTTCGTCTGTTAATTCTTGAAAATACCGATATACAGTTGCGTTATGATACCATCCTACAATAAATTGACCACTCTGATTAGGCTTCTTTGCTACCCAAACTACTAGCACATCCTGAATACATTCTTCGCTTTTCGCATCTTCTTCTATGCGCTCTATTTTTATAGTTTGCGATACCGGCTGAACATACCCAAAATATGTACCATTTATATTATAAAAATTATAAATCTCATGTCCGATATTATCTTCGTTATACGAGCCGCCGCCACTTAGGCAGTCATTATTCATTCCTGAATAGTTGTTCATCCAACCTGTTCTACAAAATAGAATTTTCATTTTTAAACCTCGTGATATATTTTTTTATATTATAACATATATAGAAAATCTTTGCAATTCTTTAAATTCTCTTAATCACATTAACAACTTTTACCCCTTTTCTCTTTGCATAATCAACCGTGTTCTTTGTCCCACTCTTTTGACCATTGCACACAGCAATCACAAGATTTGACCTGTCAACCATCCACTCATTCCGCACCTGATAGCATCCAGTAAAATAATGATTATTGATTTCTTTTACAATGTCGGCTTTTTTAATTATTTTATTAAACCTCATCTTTTCTGTCATACTCCGTCTGCTCTCAAAATTCGGATGCGGCAAGGCACATATAAGATGTAAGTCCTTGTTTATCTTCTTTTTCTCTAACACAATTTCTGCAGCCCATATATCCGTCCCCATTGCCATACCTGTTATAAAGGTTACATATCCATTTGCAATAGCCTCATCTATTGCCTTTTCAAGTAACAGTTTAATTTCTTTCTCTTCAAGCTCCATTTTGTCAGGGCGATGTCCAGTAAAACAACATCTGTGTAATCTTAATTCTCCACTCATGATAATTACCTCATAAAATTATTTTAGATATACAGTATATCTATTTATAACATTATAGCACATAAAGGCTATAAAATAAATACATAATATATTTATTATGAGGTGATTTTATGGCTATAAAAAGTGTATCTATAAGAATTGAGGAAGAAATGCTCAATAAAATCGGTTATGTTGCCGACTACGAAGGTCGTAGCGTAAACAGTCATGTATTAGTTCTGATTCGTGAAAACATCAAGAGGTTTGAAGAACAACACGGCTCTATTGATGGTGACATTAACCCTGATGTCAATGTTAAACCGACTCGTAAGTAACAAAAAGATAGGTGCAGCTCCTTGCTCGTTTAGCTTGGTACTGCACCTTTTTTTTATTATTCCATTGAGGCAACCATTTTGTTTATATCGCCGTCTGAACCTACTATGATGGTTTTTGTTATGCTTGGTGCCACATAACCGAACCCTTCGATGTAGGCTTTATTTTTCTCTTGTATTATTTCATTTCGTATTTTTGTTTCCTCATCCGTGAGATAACAGGTGTCTTTGCTCATAATCTCGTCATTCGGATTTATAGGTTCTTCCGGATTCTTTTCCCATTTCGCATATAACACATCCGGCTTTGTAAATTTGAATGTTGTTACCTGATTCTGCTTAGTTCGAGGATCAGTGAACCATCCCTTGAAAGTGTATCCGTATTTTGTGGGGATGTAGCTTTCAAGACTAATGCTCTCGCCGTATCTTTTGGTTATTGGCCTGATAAAACTACCGCCGTCTGATGCGAATTGTAATGTTACATTTCCTACGATTCCAAGTTCGTTGTCAAAGGTCAATCGGCATCTACCGAGCCACCATGGTTTTGCAGTTGCCGATGCCGTTGTTGATAGTAGCATCATTATAGCAAGTGCCGTACATGTTATTTTCTTTTTCATAACCTCAGATCCTTTCATTCATCGTATATGTCATTGTCATTTTCAAAACATGCCATCACAAATCTTGCTCCGAGCTTAAAGCCTTTTATAAAGGTTTGACATTCTGTGGTCTGTATCATTTCATCGTAGCAACTTTTAAATTTTTCAAATGTTTCTTTTTCTTGCTCGTTTAGGGATTCAAGAAGCTTTTCTTCATTCTTAGTCAGCATCTTGAATGCCTTATCAAATCTCCTTTGTCGTTGGAATGGTCTCTCCGCTGGATTGATGTTCCCGTACCAGAATTCTTCAAGTATTTGCATTATTATCCCTCCTTACGCAAAGAGAGCGCCTCAAATTCCGGCATATCCGAAACTGAGTCGCCCTCTTTCAGCATTCTTATTGTTGTTTTAATTGCTTCTCTTACATAAAACTCTCGCAATTGCTCTCGTATGTCTTTAGGCTTAATTCCCTGCTTAACAAGTTCATACGCTGCCATAAATACATCACTTTCAATGTTGTACTTTTCGCCATACATAATGTTTTCAAATGTATACTTTGCCATCTGTGTCACCCCCTTTGGCAACACAAACACTACCACAAGAACAGGCAGAAGTCAACGAAGGAATTAATAGTTTTTAAAATATAATTAAACTATTTCTTTTATATTCCATCCCAATTCTTTTAAAAATATTTTTTGCTCGTCGCTGACATTGTCAATTGGTAATGCCAAGCATATTAACCCTTTTGCACGTGTTAAACCAACATAATGAATCTTCATTCTTTTGTAGTTTCTTGCAGAAATCTTCCTTTTCTTACCACATATAAGTTTTAAAATACTAGTTATATTTGCTTCATAAAAAAATGTTTCTACAACAAGGGTAAGGACAGTATAGATTTCAACCAATTTCATATAAGTTGGTTTTAAATCTACGACCTCCAGATTCATCAATTTTGCCCTTGTTGTCAGCTGAGTTAAGTTGTTGCCCACTGAAAGCAATTCTTTCATAAGTTCCCGCACATCATTCACGATGATAATCTCTTTATCAAAACAACATTTGACTATAAAATCAGTCTTTGAAAGATTTGAATTCTTTGCTTTCTCATTAATCATTTTATGCTGTTCTTCGGTGACTCGGAAAGCAATTGATAGCGGTTTTCTACGCATTTCATTTCACCTCTTTCTGTTAATTCTATATGTAATCATTCTATCGATTTCGGCTACTGATTTTCCGAAGTGGGCACGGGCTTCCGCCCGATTTCGCGCCGCTTCAGCGGTGCGATTGCGCGAGGCAGCGGTCGCTTTAGCGACAGCGTATAGCCAAGCGCTCTGCTAGCCTCTCCTACGGAGAGAACAAAAGCCCGCGGAAATGTATAGCCACTTAAAAAACCTTGATTTTCACCCCCTCTAAAAAGATTGTTACAATTCGGATACAGTCATCAACTCCTTTCTCGAAACAGTTCTATGACAGTATGACAGCTATGACGGATTATATGGCACATATCACATCTGTATCTTCATCTTAAACGGAATGAA
>JAZPYM010000078.1:0-5535 GCA_045544215.1 Congzhengia sp. | reverse complement strand
TTGCGTCAGGGACGGCAAAATATCACCGGAAACGCCCTTTACCACAACAAAGATAAGCTGGCAAACTTCTTTGATACAGAACGGGTGTTGGATATCGCAAGGCCAAATACAGGCAACACAGAAACAGAATAAATAAATAAAGGCTGCAGAATCTTCTGCAGCCTTTTTTATGTCCCACAAACATGATCCCTTTGAAAAGTCTACCACAATTTCTTTCCCCAGCTTCATAAATCCCGATATTTTACCTGCTCTGTTCAGCAGAAAAGAAAAAACCTCTTTTGCATATGTATACAAAAGAGGTTTCCTTAATGGTGGAAGAGGATGGATTCGAACCATCGAAGCTGAAAGCAACAGATTTACAGTCTGCCCCCTTTGGCCACTCGGGAACTCTTCCTCAATATAAAGTTTTTAAAAATGGAGCTGGCGATGGGACTCGAACCCGCGACCTGCTGATTACAAATCAGCTGCTCTACCAACTGAGCTACGCCAGCGCAAAAATGGTCGGGGTTGAGGGATTTGAACCCCCGGCCCCATGGTCCCAAACCATGTGCGCTACCAAACTGCGCTAAACCCCGTCTCTCAACGGCACTCGTCTATTATAGCATTTTTCCAAACGCAATGCAACCGAAAAACGAATGTATTTTTTTTGATTTTAACAAATTATCGTTTATTATCTTTTATTTTCTCTTGATTAATTCCGAATTCTACTGTTTTCTCAAAAATGATTTTAAGATACCAAGGATTAAAACAATTCCACATACGCCAAAAATGGTATACATAGTTTTAACCAAAACAGAAAATGGCACAAACGATACAAACAGTGCTACAAAACAAAGCAAAAACGCGTATTTCCCAACAGATTTTTGCGGCAGCTGTGCAAGCACAGAAACACCGGAAGATGCCGCGGTTGTCAGCATGGCACAATATAAAATAATACTGCAAAACGGTTGAAGCGCAGGATAAATTGCGCCAATCAAGGAAAAAAACGGCAACTCCTCATGATGCACAGAGGGCGCACCAGCCAGCACAATGCTCATTAGCACCAGGGGTATCGCCACAAAAACGCCACCTATTGCGCCGCCCAAAGCTGCCTTGCGCTTTGTTGATGCAATAGCAGCAGACGGCACCAAGACCGCTACTGCCGAAACCATGTTGTAACCGATGTATAAAATGCCGAAAAAAGCCGCCTGAACAGGAGAACTTGCAACACCATCAAATTCTTTGGGGGATTGACGCAGCGCTATCACACAAAGCGCTACCACGCCCAAAAACATCAAAGGCGTAACAATGCCGTTAAAACGGGCAAGCCCGCTTACACGATTTTTAATGATGTAATAGCACAATAGCAAAGAAAGCAACGCGCCCACTATAGGACGAACGGAAAATTGCTCACAAACCAATGTGCCGCAACCGGCAACCATAATGCAAAAGGTTACGACCAAAAACGCACTGCAAAGATTGTATAAAAAGGTTGCCACACCCCTGGGAAACAGCGACAAAAAGTAGTCCTTTGCATTGTCAACCTGTAGCTTTCTTGCACCACCGCAGACCAAAAATCCGAAAAGAATAAATAACAATCCGATAAAAACAGAGGAAAGTGTGCCCCAGAAAAAATGGGCAGAAAAGAAGGACACAATCTCCTGACCAGATGCAAATCCGGCGCCAAAAACTGTGCCGCAATAGATTAGTGCAATGGATAAAATTTGAAGCAATCCCCTTTTCAAATTATCATCAACCCCTCTGTATATAAATTATGTAAACCTAATATTTTATCTGTGTTAATGCACTTTTACAACCATGTTACCAATTCCTGATTTAAATTAAAAATCTGTTGATAACCTGTTAATAATGTGGATAACTAACGAAAAAATGGCATTTTCTCCACTTTTTATTGTGTATAACCCTGTTGGCAATGTTAATAACTTTTGCATAATTTTTCTGTTAGTTTACATAATATTCTCGAATTTTTGCCACTTTTGCACCAAAAATTGAAAAAAAATTCATCCCATCTTGAATTTTTTTTGCAACTGTAGTATAATATGAAATAGAATTCAAAATTATGATGAAAGGTAGGAAAAACACATGGCAAATCAAATCACAAAAGACACCATTATTATGGATGTGTTAACATTAAATCCTGACACCGCACAATTCTTTTTCGAAATCGGCATGCATTGCTTAGGCTGCCCCTCCGCCAGCGGCGAATCCATTGAACAGGCATGCGCTGTTCACGGCGAAGATGCAGACGCACTGGTAGAAAGAATTAATGCTTTTTTAGCAGATAACGAATAAGTATTTTAAAAAGGCTGTGGGGGATTCCCCCACAGCCTTTCTCTTTGCCCGTTTTCCTATTTTTTCAGCCCGCTTTTGGAATCAACAGTCGTTCTCCGCCTACAAAGCGGTCTGTCTGCAGATTGTTGGCATCCTTGATTTTCTCCATGGTAGTGCCATACCGCTTGGCGATTCCCCAAAGGGTATCCCCTTCTTCTGCAAAGTATAGAATCAGCCTTGGATGTTTTTCCCCATTCGACTCATCAGGCGAAAGGGCACAGTTTGTCACAACTGCTACATTCTGCCTGTCGCACACGGTAAGATTTAAGCCCAGCGCTACCGTAACCTCTGCCTCTTCGCTGTTGTTCCGAGTGGCCTGCACATCTTCAAGCCACAACTTGCAATCAACCAAATTCCCCTTGGTATCCACTTGCTTTTTCCAGTCAAAATCTGTTTCGGTCACTGCACTTTTTATCGGCTGGTCGTCTCCCTCTTCGCGATATAACAAAAAGGAAACCAGTGTACCACGCACATGAACGCCGTCTGCTTCAACACAAGCCTCTCGCATAATCGGCTTACAGGTAACATGCACCACCTCCTGCAGCGTTGCTTTCTTTTCCATAGGCACCACTTGTGTCTGCAAGAAAGTGGTTTGTTCTTTTGCCACAGGACGATCAACACAAAAATTTTCATAAGTGCAATTCACTTCACCGCAAATGCCGTAGCAATCATCCACCATGGTTTGCTGCATTGTTTTGGAATACCCAAGCTCTGCACAAACCAGAATTTCCGCATTGATAATCTTGGTGTCGCCATTCATGTCCCCGCGAACAGAATACAAGGCATCCTGAACAGAAAAAGTCATGCAAACCGCACAATCCTCGTCTAACCCCTCTGCCTCCATAATCTCGGTAAAAGGAATTTCGTGGGAAACCACCTGGGTGGTACAATCCTCGTTTGCGCCAATATATAAGGTTTTTACATGAAGCGTTCCGGAAAGCATTCCTTTTCCGCTCATTTTCTTGCATGTTGCATCAGACGCCCAGACATCCATTTTTAAAATTTCTTCAATATCCGGCATATCAGCGGGGATTGTCAAAAAATCGGTTACCTTAAAGCAAGAACGCGCCTCCCCCATAGGCATTTCCATTTCATATGTCTTTTTTCTGCAAGGAATTTCCTGATCAGAAATATCGGTTACCGGCGCAAAGGTTTTGCTGCATTCACCGCAAATTCCCAGGGACACAATGACCTTGGCAGAAAGCTTTCTGGAATTAACCAAGGTAAACCCAATATGCTCCGTTGCCGCATTCACATGAAATAGCAATTCTTCTCCCGAGGGAATGTCCACACTGTCTGAAAAACCAAAGGAGGTGCTTAAGGACTTCATCTCTCCCTGGTCACGCTCTGCATCGGGACGATACAGAATCTTAAAAAATACAGTACCGGAAACGAAAAGCTTTCCGTTTCGATACTCACACGATTGTGTAATGGCATTTGCATCTGCCAACAAAATCTCCCGGATGTCGGGTTTCGTGTCCGGAACAATCACATCCCCCTCCACACATACATTTGTGGAAAGTTTCACACATTGTTCCATAAAATTTATACATTCCTTTTTAACTTCCATCTGCACACACCTGCTTTCTTAGTTTCTTGTTCATGTGTATGCATGGTAAATGCAAAATATTCCAAAAAAGGCTGTAGCATTTTGCTACAGCCCCTTATTCTTCATTATAAAGGCATATATGTTTTAATAATTTCAAAGGCAATCCGCATACCGTCTGCCGCGGCGCTCATAATGCCTCCGGCATAGCCCGCGCCCTCCCCGCCGGGATACATGCCCTTTAAAGACACACTCTCAAGGTTTTTGTCTCGCAAAATCCGCACCGGCGCAGAGGTTCTGCTTTCAATTCCGGTCAAAACGGCATCCGGGCAATCAAAGCCCTTAATTTTTCTTCCAAAAAACCCAAAGCCCTGCTTCATCATGGCATTGATTTCTGCTGGCAGCAATTGATTTAAATCTGCAAAATGGGTTCCCGGCAAAAAGGAAGGTTTTACGCGACCAAATGTTGTTGAACTCCGTCCGTCCATATAATCCCCCAACCGCTGTGCCGGCGCGCAATAATTTCCGCCGCCCATTAAAAAGGCTGCCTTCTCCAGTTTTCTTTGAAAAGCAATTCCCGCCAAAGGATGCGCGCTTTCAAAGTCACTTCCCATCACAGACACACAAATAGCACTATTGGAATTTATTTCATCTCTCGCACGAAAACTCATACCATTGGTTACAAGACGCCCCTCTTCCGAGGACGCATTTACCACCAAACCACCAGGGCACATGCAAAAACTGTAGCATCCCCGCTGCCCTTGACGGTAGGAAAGCTTATAAGGTGCCGCACCCAAAAGCGGGTGTCCCGCATAATCTCCATACATTGCCCGGTCAATGTCTTCCCGCAAATGCTCCACACGAAATCCCACAGAAAACGGCTTTTGCTCCATCAAAATCCCATGGGAAAATAGCATTTGATAGGTATCTCTTGCACTGTGCCCAAGGGCAAGAATCAGTGCCGTACAAGGAATTTCACTACCATCTGAAAGGCACACTGCCGAAACTGCGCCATCCTTTTTGCGCACATCAGAAACGGTGGTGCAAAATCGCACCTCACCCCCCAGCGCTATAATTTCATTCCGAATATTTTTTACTACTTGCTTCAATATATCTGTGCCAATATGGGGCATGGCTTGGTATAAAATATCCTCCGGCGCACCATGGCAAACGAGCTCCTGCAAAATATCATAAAGCATTTCGTCACCTATGCGGGTGGTTAACTTTCCATCCGAAAATGTTCCTGCGCCGCCTTCGCCAAATTGCACATTGGTGTTTACATCCAGCGTTCCCGTCTGCCAAAAACCTTGCACCGCTTTTGTCCGCTCATCTACATCTGCACCCCGCTCCAGCACCAAAGGACGAAATCCCTGTCGAGCCAAATTGAGTGCGCAAAACATTCCGCAAGGACCAAAGCCCACAACAACGGGACGATGCGCCAACTTTTTTGTGCCATATGAAACGGTTTCTTTTTGTTTTAGTGCGATAGGTGTTATATTATTTCCGTCGCACGATACTTTTCCTTTTACCTCTGCTGCAAGGGTGTAGACAAAATCCACTCTCCCATGTCTTGCATCAATCGCCCGTCTTAAAATTCGAAAATGACCTATTTTATCCGGCGAAACACCTACTTTTTTTCTTGCAGCCTCAAAAACTTC
>JAZPYM010000077.1:0-1949 GCA_045544215.1 Congzhengia sp. | reverse complement strand
CCGCCGCCAAGGCCACAACCAAGACAGCAAAAACGATCATAATCAGGCTTCGTTTTTTCATAACAATTCTCCAATTTCCTCTATTTATAACACGATTTTGGGTTCGTTAACAAGTTCCCCCAACGCGTAGCCATTTTTTTCCCCAACAATTTTGACATCATGAAAGCTGCCGCAAATATCCGTGTCGCTTGTCACAAGAACGGTAATATAGTTGTCTGTTTTCCCCTCAAAGAGATTCGGAATTTCCTTGTGCAATTGCTCAAATAAAACAGACACTGTTTTACCGATGTGTGCTTTGATAAATTGTTGCTTCGTCTTCTTTGTTAGAGCAATCAAGCGACGGCTGCGAATCTCTTTGATTTGCGCGTCTACCTGCCCATCCATTGTTTCTGCTCTTGTTCCCTTACGAATGGAATATTTAAAAATATGTGCATCGGAAAAGCAAATTTTCTCCACAAAACTGCAGGTTTTTGCAAATTCCTCATCTGTCTCTCCGGGAAAACCCGTCATAATGTCTGTCGTGATTGCAGCATCCGGCATATAAGCCCTGATTGTTTGGACAGCTTTGGCATATTCCTGGGTTGTGTATTTCCGATTCATTCTCTTTAGCGTTTCATCACAGCCGCTTTGCAATGATAAGTGAAAATGCCTGCAAACTTTTGGTAGCTTTGCAATTTTTTGAACAAAAGCTGCATCAAACAAAGTAGGCTCTAAAGACCCCATGCGAAGACGCTTGATGCCTTCTATTTCATTTAAAGCAGAAAGCAAATCAACAAGATACGGTCCACCACACTCTTTTCCGTAAGACGCCAAATGAATTCCAACCAGCACAATCTCCGAAAACCCGTTTTTACACAAGCGCTTTGCCTCTGCCACGCAATTCTGTAAGCTGCGGGAACGAATTCTGCCTCTGGCATATGGTATGATGCAATAAGAACAAAAATTATTACACCCGTCCTGCACCTTTAAAAGCGCACGACTTCTCCCCTCATAGCTGTTAACGGACAGCTCTTCAAATTCTGTCACAGCACCAATGTCGGAAACAAAACAATCTTTCTGACGCGTTTTTAAAAACGCCTCCACCTTATCTGCTGCCAAGCCTTTGTCAGCTGTGCCTAAAATCAGGTCCACTTCAGGAATGGATGCAACCTCCTGGGGCGCAGTCTGGGCATAACACCCCATAACAACTAACACCGCCTCAGGATTTAGCTGTTTTGTGCGCCGGATCATCTGACGGGATTTCCGGTCTCCCAAATGCGTCACCGTACAAGTATTAATCATATAAATATCTGCAACAGAATCAAAGGGTGTGGTTGTGTAACCTCTTTTTTCAAATTGTTCCACAACCGCTTCTGATTCATATGCATTTACTTTACATCCCAATGTGCAAATGGCAATTTTTTTTGTCATACTGCCTCCAAAATTGATGCAATCACGCGTTTTTTTGTCTACAAATATTATACCATGTGCCAAGAAAAATGGCAAGCAAATTGCCTGAATCGTAAAAGAATATTTAAAATCAAAAAAGTTTTTTCAAAAAAGACTTGCTTTTTTTCATTGTTTGTATTATAATGTTTAGGTACGCAAACGGGATGTAGCGCAGTTTGGTAGCGCACTACGTTCGGGACACGGTACTATTCAATTCATTAGTATTAAGCCGAACGCCCACAAACCTTTTAACACCGCCACTTTACGGCAACTTAAAAAACAAAATACATGTGGTCAAATCAGTTTTGACCACATGTTATCCCACAGACACGGGAAATATAAAAAATTGAATATTTCATATCGGGATGTAGCGCAGTTTGGTAGCGCGCTTGGCTTGGGACCAAGAGGCCGGGGGTTCGAATCCCTTCATCCCGACCAGTGATCCTCAATAGCTCAATGGTAGAGCACTCGGCTGTTAACCGAGGGGTTGTAGGTTCGAGTCCTACTTGGGGAGCCAGAGA